>JABBNY010000293.1 GCA_019352095.1 Acidobacteriota bacterium | reverse complement strand
CGGGCAGGTCGAGCGCCAGGGTCCAGCCGGGGACCGGGAACGAGAGGGGGCTCGGGTTCGCCGCACCGAAGCGTTTGAGGACGGCCAGAAAACTCGCCACGCCCGACGAAGAGAGCCGCGAAATTACCTCGATGACCGTGTCCGCGTGGGCGTCGTCGACACAGAACTGGTACTGGACGAAGCCGCGTCGTCCATAGAGGCGGTTCCAGTCGCGCACCCCGTCGAGGGGGTGAAAGAACGTCGAGAGCGATTGGGGTTCGTTCGCGTGGTACTTGGGCGCCGAGCGAAACCAGACCTCGTTAAAGATGCGCACGCTCGCCGCGTTCAAGAGTCCGCTCGGCGCGTCAAAGGGCACGACGAGCTTGGGCGAACGCGGTGGCGCGAGCGTTACGGTCTCGAGGTCGCTCGCGAGGGCGTGTCGGCCCCGGGTGAGGATCGCTCGTCCCATGTGCGCCCCTTTGGTCATGCAGTCAACCCAGGCCACCGAGTAGCGGTAGTTGCGGTCGCGCTCGGACATCTCGTGCATAACGCCCTCGAGATCGGCGAAGCGCTCGGTGTCGACGAGTACCTGGTCGGTCTCGATACGCATCATCTGCAGGGTCACGCTCGTGATGACGCCGGTGAGGCCCATGCCGCCCACCGTTGCCCAAAAGAGCTCGGCGTCGCGCTCGGGACCGACGTCGAAGATACCGCTCGGGGTCACGAGGCGAAGCGAACGCACGTGGGCCCCGAAGGATCCGTCGACGTGGTGGTTCTTGCCGTGCACGTCGGCCGCGACCGCGCCGGCGAGGGTGACTTGTCGGGTGCCGGGCGTGACCGGGACGAACCAGCCTTGGGGGATCGACAGCGCGAGCAGCTCGTCAATGGAGACACCCGCACCGACGCTGACCACGCCGTCGCTTCCAATCTCACTGATGCCGCCCAGATCACGGTTGTTGAGCACCACCCCGCCGCTCAATTGGGCCGGGTCTCCGTAACTGCGGCCGAGACCGCGCGCGATGACCCCGGGGTTCTCGGCCAGGGCTCTGGCGACGTCGTCCTCGTTGGCGGGGTTGAGTACCGTGGCGAGACTCGGATTCGTGCGTCCCCAACCGCAGAGGGTCTGGCGGGTCACAGGTAGATGCCGATCCCGAGCAGGACTGCCCACACGAGCAGATAACTCTGGACCGTGCGGTTCTTCAAGATGAGGTCCTCGGGCGACTGGCCCTGGGCGCTCTCGGTCGTTCGCATGACCGAGAGGATCGCGAGCACGACCGGCACGATCGAGAGCCTGATCGGCACGACGTGATGCTGGGTCGAAGAAAGGCCGGTGGTGGAGGTGTCAAAGGCCCACAGGCAGTACCCGGTCACCGCGACCGTGGCGCTCATGGTGAGCGCCGAGTGCAAGAAGTCGGGCGTGTACTCGGCGAGCACCTTACGGGTCGTTCCCGCGCCCACCTCGGAGAGTTCGCTCGAGCGCTTGCCCACGACGATGAAGAACGCGCCAAAGGAGACGACGATGAGGAACCAGGCCGAGACCGGGATATGGCACGCGACCGCGCCGCCGTAGGAGCGAAGGAAGAATCCGCTGCCGACGATGACCAGTTCGAGGACCGCCACCTCTTTCAGCCAGACAATGTAGGCCAGGGTGAAGACCACGTAGAGGCCCAGGATCAGCAGCAGCCCGCCGGGCCCGGCGAGCAGGAAGGGGAGCGCGAAGCCAATGATGAACAACACCACCGACGCGGTGATGGCCCTCGTGTGCGAGAGCTGACCCGACGCGATGGCGCGGTAGCGCTTCGTGGGGTGTTGGCGGTCAGCGTCGACGTCGCGCAGGTCGTTCAAGAGATAGACCGCCGAGGAGACCGCACAGAAGGCGAAGAACGCGACGATCACGTGGTTGATGATGTTGTCGTGGGTGAGGACGCCCGCCGCGCCCGGCGCGACGGTGATCAGGCCGTTCTTGATCCACTGACGTGGGCGCATTGCCGAGAGCAATGCGCGTCCCTGACCTCGAACAGGTGCGATGGTCGCGCTCACATGTAGAACGCTACCCGGCGTGGCCCGCGCGCTGCACTGCCTGATGAACAGACCTAACACGTACGGATCGTGGTTCGCTCACCATCGCCGCGCTCGACGAGGTGGCCCCCGCTCCACGGCTCGCGGGGGTAATTCACCGCGGGCGGCTCGTAGGTCGCGAGGTGACAAGAGTTCATGTTTTAGCTTCGACGACGCCGCGTAATCGCTCGATTCTAGAATTTTGGTCCCGTCACTGGCCTCTATGCTTGGAAAACGATGGAGCGTACATATCGAGTGGTGGTCGCTAAACCGGGCTTGGACGGTCATGACCGTGGGGCCAAGGTCATCGCTCGAACTCTTCGAGACGCCGGGTTTGAAGTCGTCTACACGGGTCTTCACCAAACTCCCGAGCAGATCGTGCAAGCCGTCATCCAAGAAGACGCCGACGCCCTCGGTCTGTCGCTGCTGTCGGGTGCGCATCTGGTGCTCGTGCCGCGCATTGTCGAGCTCTTGAAGGGCGCCGGACGAGACGACGTGCTCTTGATCGTGGGAGGGATAATCCCCGATGACGACATCGCGCTGCTCGAGACGGCGGGCGTGGCGCGCGTGTTCACCCCGGGGGCATCGCTCGCGGACATTGGATCGTGGCTCGAATCAGCGCTCGATTCGAGAGAGGCAGTGCAGTAGTTCGTAATCAGGTGTCGAATCGCCACCAATGAGTTGAAAGTAGCTGGCAATGGATCTATTCGAGTATCAGGGAAAGCAGTACTTCTCGCGCTTTGGCATCG
>JABBNY010000292.1 GCA_019352095.1 Acidobacteriota bacterium | reverse complement strand
AGCAACTGACACTCGCTCGGGAACATTGAGTCGAGAGGCGTATTCGGCGAAGTCCAGTTACCTCGATGCGCCGACGGACTCCTCGCACGCCGCCCTACTCGTCTCGGCGGTCGAGCACCTCAGCCAGGTCGCGCCCACGGTGGGTGGGGGGCTCGCGTTTGATGCGTACGGCGGCGCCATCAACCGGATCAAGAAGAGCGAGACTGCATTCGTCCACCGTGACAAACTCGCGTGTATTCAAGCGACGTACTCCTGGTCGAGCTACGCTTCCGCGTCAGAAATCGCGGCCGGTGAACGATGGCTCACGTGGCTCGGGTCTGACGTCTTTAACACGTCAACGGGCGCCTACCAGAACTACATCGATCCGACCCTCGTCGATTGGAAGTCCGCGTACTATGGAACGAATCTCGAACGCCTCACCAAGGTGAAGAGCACGTTCGATCCGGAGAACCTCTTTCACTTCGCCCAGTCAATTCCGCTCCAGCGATGACGTCACTGCACTTCGTCGAGAACGAGAATGCGGCACCAGTAGTGGAAGTGATCATCACGGAATTGCTGCGAACCCCGTTTCTAACCGTGCAGCGCGCTGACGATGCCCACGATCACCGGGGCGACCACCAGTGACGGCAGGAGATCGGCCACCGCAATTGGCTTTATCTGTAAGAGTCGAATCCCAATCGCGAGCAGCAAAATCCCCCCCGTAGCGGTGATGGCCGCGATCATCGAGGCCGGCAAGAACGAGCCCGCCAGTACACCCAACACGGTGATGGCCCCTTGGAAGATGCCTACGGGCAATGCCGCCGCAGCGACGCCCCAGCCCAGCGATGCAGCAAACGCGGTCGCCGCGAACATGTCGAGGGCCGACTTCAACACGAGTTGGTCAATGCCGTGACCGAGTCCATCACTCAAGGCGCCAAGTATGGCGAGCGGACCAATACAAAAGAGTAGCGATGCCGCGACGAAGCCCTCAATGAAGCGTTCACGCGAGTCACTGGTACTTCCACGTGTCAATTTGACCTGCAACCAGCCGCCAAACGTCTCGATCCGTGCTTCGATGCGGACCAGCGATCCCGCGATACCGCCGATCACGAGCGCACCGAGAACCACCAGGAGGGGCCAACTCTTGCCCACCGCACTACGAAAGGACGGGTCAGAAATCGACGCGACGTTGAGCGCACCAATGACGAGTACGACCAGCCCCAAAGCATCGGTGACGGTGTCGCGTGTGCGCCCCGGCAGACGGTTGCCCACGAGCACACCGATCATTGCGCCCAGAATAATGGCCACCATATTGATGATGGTCCCAAGTCCGTGCACGATTCCCAAGGTAGTCGTTCTGGCGAAGGCCCTTCTTCGCACCAACGATGATGTTCACCCGCGGGGGTTCACCACGCGCCTACGACCGCCTCGCACAGCTTCACGACTTGCACGCGGGCGTCGCGCCTGGCAAGCGATATCTATGACGAGCGACAAGTCGGTAACCGTACGGGGCAACCCACGACAGTGGCGCTACGAGGAAGGCCCTACCAAGCAGCGCGAGGAGTCCACCCGCTTCAATGAGCGCTCGTGCGACCGCTCGAGATCCCTCCTCACGAAGATCGCCCTCAATCCACCACGCTGAGCGCCCTAATTCTTCGATCGTCACCCTGGCATCTACAAGGTCGTGTGCACCGATCTGCTGCCACGCAACGGCCCGCGCACGGCTGTGCTCGGGCCAGCGGGCGCTGATCCACTTCGCCGAGGTCGTACAGAACCCACAGTCACCGTCAAAGATGAGCCGACCGGACGTTGCGTGCATTAGTTCAAGGTAGCGGCACTTCTCCTCGTCACGGTCGCGTGTCGCAAAGACCATGTGTTCATCGACGTCGAGTCGAGCGAACCGTACGAGCGATGGAGCTCACGTACAGAGTTCGAGGGGGCGACAGGTCTGGCGCTCGCCGGCGGTGCGAAGATTGCTGGAGCAGGTGGTCCCTCGATGCTCTCCTTCTCAGCGAAATTCGAGAATGAACTTCGAGATCCCCCCTTCCCTACGACGTCATCGCCGGCGTGGGCGCCGTCGCCCATGCGTACCGTGATGAAGTCCTCAGGCCGAGCGCCACTTCACTCGCCTTCGCGGTGGTCGCGATGGACACACTCGCCAATGACACGACTCCTAGGTACCCAACGCCGTGAGGTGGCGTACCGCTCCCGATTCTTGAACCGGCATGGACTGCACGCTCGACATGGGATAAGGAGGTTGGCTCGAACTGGCTTCATGGACGTCGCTCGGCGTGCAGCCTTGAACGCCGAGGGCTCGCGTTCGAAACGATGTCGTCGAAGGCAACCTGAATGGGCTCATATTCCTCGAGTTGGTGCGCACGGTCTGGGTCATATCTCCCACCGTCGCGCGACGCCACGCAGAAATTCCCGGGGCGCGGATATTGAATCTTTCCTCCAAGAAGCGAATTTGCGACGTGTGATCAAAGACCTCCGACGAAACGTAGCCGCCACGGCTGAAGGGCGAGACAACAAGCATGGGCACCCGAAATCCGAGCCCAATGGGACCAGCGATTCCACTCGCGGTGGACGGAAGTGGGTCGAGCGAGACGTACTCGCCGAGAGTCCCGGGTGTCGCCACCGGTGGCGCCACGTGATCGAAGAAGCCGCCATTCTCGTCATAGGTGATGAACACCACTGTCTTTGCCCACACTTGCTTGTTGGATATGAGTGTTTCGAGCACTCGATTGATGAACCACGCTCCATTGTTAGGTGGCGTTGCAGGATGTTCGTCGTAGCCGTTAGGCGAAATG
>JABBNY010000291.1 GCA_019352095.1 Acidobacteriota bacterium | reverse complement strand
AACTTTGACCGCCGGTACGTCAAGCTCGAACTGGTCGCTGAACGCATCGGTCAGATGAAGGCGGCGGGCATCACGACCTCGGCGTCGGTGACCCCGGCGCGCACCGACTGGATGGCCAAGACCATCCTCGACGCGGGCCTCGACATCCTCGTGATCCAGGGCACCGTGGTCTCGGCCGAGCACGTGTCAAAGACGGTCGAGCCGCTCAACCTGAAGAAGTTCATCCGTGAGTTCGAGCTGCCCGTCATCGTGGGTGGCTGCGCGAGCTACCAGGCGGCCCTGCACCTGATGCGCACCGGCGCCGCCGGTGTGCTCGTCGGTGTCGGTCCGGGTAACGCCTGCACCTCGCGCGCAGTACTGGGCATTGGTGTGCCCCAGGCAACGGCGATCGCCGACGTCGCGGGTGCGCGTATGCGTCACCTCGACGAGACGGGCGTCTACGTGCACGTCATCGCCGACGGCGGCATGAGCAAGGGCGGCGACATCGCCAAGGCCATTGCCTGTGGCGCGGACGCGGTGATGGTGGGCTCTCCGCTCACGAGCGCGGTCGAAGCGCCCGCGCGGGGCTTTCACTGGGGCATGGCGACCTTCCACCCGACGTTGCCGAGAGGGACGCGCGTGCGCACGCAGGTTCGAGGGACCTTGAAAGAGGTCCTGCTCGGACCCGCACATGAGAACGACGGACGGCTCAACCTGTTCGGCGCACTGCGCACATCCATGGCCACGTGTGGCTATGAGACGTTGAAGGAGTTCCAGAAGGCCGAGGTCATGCTGGCCCCGTCGCTCCAGACTGAAGGAAAGCAGTTGCAGCGCTCCCAGGGCGTAGGCATGGGCCATTGACCTCGAACGTCCTCGTCGTTGACTTCGGGGCCCAGTACGCCCAGTTGATCGCTCGACGTGTGCGTGAAGCCCACGTCTTTTCTGAGATCGTCCAGAGCACCATCACCGCCGAGCAGGTGCGGGCCAAAGCCCCCTCGGCGATCATCTTGTCGGGCGGGCCCAAGTCGGTCTACGAGACCCCCGCGCCGTCGCTCGATCCGGCGATCTACGAACTGGGCATTCCGATTCTCGGTATCTGTTATGGCGCACAGCTGATGGCACTCCAACTCGGTGGTGACGTCGCGCGCACGGGTGCCGGCGAATACGGTCGCACGGCGCTGCGCCGGGTGGGCGCGTCGCGCATGATGGACGAATGGCCCGAGACGACGTCGGTGTGGATGAGCCACGGCGACGCCATCGCCGAAGCTCCGCGTGGATTCGTGGTCACCGCCTCCTCACCCGAGGCGCCGGTGGCGGCCATGGAGGACGTCGAGCGGGCGCTCTACGCGGTCCAGTTCCACCCCGAGGTCGCCCACTCCGAACGCGGCCAGGAACTCATTGCGAACTTCTTGCACCGCGTCGCGCGCATCCCGGCCACCTGGACCAACACCTCGATCATCGAAGACCAGGTCCAAGCGATCCGCGCCCAGGTCGGTGACGAGCGGGTCCTGTGCGCACTTTCGGGCGGCGTCGACTCCGCGGTCGCGGCGGCACTCGTCATCAAGGCCGTCGGCACCCAGTTGACCTGCGTGTTCGTCGACACCGGTCTGATGCGAAAGAACGAGGGCGAGCAGATCGAAGAGACGTTCACCCGTCAGTTCGGCGTTGAGCTGATCCACGTGAAGGCCCAAGACCGGTTCTTTGACGCGCTCGCCGGGGTCACCGATCCCGAGCGCAAGCGCAAGATAATCGGCGAGCTCTTCATTCGTGAATTCGAAACCGTCGCGCGCGAGCTCGGCGAGGGCGGCGATGGCCCGCGGTTCCTCGTCCAGGGCACCCTGTACCCCGACGTCATCGAATCGGGTTCTGGCCACGCGGCCAATATCAAGAGTCACCATAACGTCGGCGGCCTGCCCGAGGATCTCTCGTTCGAGCTCGTCGAGCCGCTGCGCAGTCTCTTCAAGGACGAGGTGCGCCACGTCGGTGAAGAGTTGGGCCTGCCTGCCGAGATCGTCTGGCGACAGCCCTTCCCGGGACCGGGCCTCGGCGTTCGTATTGTCGGCGAAGTCACCCGCGAACGCGCCGAGATCTTGCGCAACGCCGACCACGTGGTCGTCGACGAGATCAAAAAGGCTGGTCTGTACCGAGATCTCTGGCAGAGCTTCGCGGTGTTACCCGCAGTGCGTACTGTCGGGGTCATGGGCGACGGACGGACATACGCGTATCCGATCATCATTCGTGCGGTCACGAGTGATGACGCGATGACCGCAGACTGGGCTCGCCTGCCCCACGACGTCATCGAATCCATCGCCAACCGGCTCATTCGAGAGGTCGAGGGCGTCAATCGCGTGGCGCTCGACGTGACGAGCAAGCCACCTGGCACCATTGAGTGGGAGTGAGGTCCTCGATCTTCGACGAGTCACTGTGGGGTAACGCTTCAAGTGAGCCAGCCCGACTCGACCCGTCCGCACTGCTCGAGGGACTAACCGAGCCACAACAGCACGCCGTGCTCCAGCGCGGTGGACCACTCCTCGTGATTGCCGGCGCGGGCTCTGGCAAGACGCGCGTGTTAACGAGACGCATTGCGCACATCCTCGCGTCGGGTGACGCGCGCGCGTGGGAGATCATGGCGATCACCTTCACCAACAAGGCCGCCGACGAGATGAAGCGGCGCGTGGTCGAACTCGTGGGCGAACAGGCCGACCGCATGTGGGTCTCGACCTTCCACTCGGCGTGTCTTCGTATGTTGCGCGCGAACGCCGAGGTGCTCGGGTACGCGCGCGGTTTCACGATCTATGACGCCGGCGACGCCGAG
>JABBNY010000290.1 GCA_019352095.1 Acidobacteriota bacterium | reverse complement strand
ATTGTCAAGTGCGTAAATCGGCACGCTGCGTCTCCTAGTGGGATAGCCAAGAAATTAACTGATAAATCCGCCACACGAGGTAGATCGCCGTCGAGACAATGAAGAAGCGCCACATCCAGGGCATTGGTTCCTTGACGGGTTCATGAACCTCATTGCCGCAGATTTCGCACACGTCACCTTCGACGGGTCGATCGCACGTCTCGCACCACTTCGCCACTATTCGACTCGGACACGTACTCGCAGCGGGGTCGAACCGAGTTCGAAGCGTTCTCGCAGAGACCGCTCGACGTACCGCATGTAGGTGGCGGGGAGTCGACCCGCGACGAACAACGTGAACGTCGGTGGCTCACTCGCCCCTTGGACGGCGTATCGGATCTTGCCCGTTGGTGCGGGCTGTTTGATCTGCAAGTCACGAATGGCACGATTCAGGGCGCCGGTCGGCACGCGCTTGACGTAGTCAGCAGCCGCGATCGAAAGGGCGGGGAGAATCTTGTGCACACCCTTGCCGGTGGTCGCGGTTGTTTTCATCACGGGTGCATCGCCCAAGAACGCCAACTTGTCGCCGACGGTTGCCAGCACTGTATCGCGGGCCTCGACGGGTACCAATTCCCATTTGTTAAGCACGACGAGTGACGGGCACCCGGCGGCCGAAATACGCTCGGCGAGTCGTTGGTCTTGTCCCGTGGCGCCGATGGTGGCGTCAATGACGAGCACCGCGATATCAGCGCGGTCCAGTGCATCGAGACTTCGAAGCACCGCGTAGGTCTCGAGTCCGGCTTCTGTCTTCGCGCGACGCCGCATACCCGCGGTATCAATGAAACGAATGAGTCCGGCTTCGGTCTCTACGACAGTGTCGATGGCGTCACGAGTGGTGCCGGGCATGTCATGGACAACTGAGCGCTCTTCGCCGATCAATTGATTGAAGAGCGTTGACTTGCCCACGTTGGGTCGTCCGACGATCGCCACGCGCAGCGCGCCATCGTCGTCAGCGTCGGCGGCTTGCTCCACCTCGATCTGCTCGCCGAGTTGGTCAACGATGTAGTCCAAGAGGTCCCCTGCGCCGCGACCGTGCAGGGCGCTGACGGTGTGTGGATCTCCGGCTCCGAGACCCAAGAATTCCCAACTCAGAGCCTCGTGCTGGGTGTCGTCCACCTTATTAACGACCAAGGCCACGGGACGCCCACTCTTCAACGCCCAACGTGCGGCGTGGGTATCTTCGTCCACCATGCCCGTTGTGATGTCAACGACCAGGAGTACCAGGTCAGCGGAGCGCAGTGCCTCGTCGGCCTGGTGCGACACCTTGCTCTCGAGATCGTTGCCCGCTTCGAGCCACCCGCCGGTATCGACGACTTCGAAGGTGACACCTCGCCATTCGACCTCGACCGCCTTACGGTCACGGGTAACCCCACGATGCTCCTCCACCACGGCCAAACGCTTGCCGGCGAGTCGGTTCACGAGAGAACTCTTGCCCACGTTGGGTCGTCCGACGATGACGACTTGGGGTCTTTTCATGATGAAACCAATCCTTTTGAGCGCACCGACTCAAGGGTGCTTCGCAGATCTTGACCGGTCGTTGCGACCGTGATCACTTGGTGAGGTAGATCATCCAGTGTAAGCCCATCGAGGAATCTTCCTTCAGAAAGACAGACATCGGGTAACAGACACAGGGTTTCGGGCGCGATGTCCGACATCGCGGCGCTCAGGTCCTGTCCGGTGAGGAGTCCCGCGACCTTGATATTTCCACCAAAATAGGTGTTCTTTACGGCAAGGATCTCGACGTCTGAGAATCCATGGTCATCAAAGAGCCCACGCAGTATCGGCGCGGCATACTCGCCGGTGATCACCATCACGCGCTCACCGTGTGCGACCTCATGAGTGGTCGTTCGCGGAGCTCGGTATCCCCACTCGGGAGCGCCGTCGACGGACTGAAAGAAGCCCGTACCCAGTTTGTCCATCTTGTAGTCGTTGGAGAAACTCTCACAAAAGGCCGCCACCAGGCCGATGCCGTTCTCGGCTTGGTCCAGACTCTCGAACTTGGTCGCCGACGGTGGCGCCGCGCCCGCCACCAAGTAGAACTCGTCGCTCGCAAAGACCGACACCCTACCGAGGACGTCTTTGGTGATCGCTTGGAATCGTTCGGCCAGCGCGACCACTTGACGAGCCTCTTCGACATTGTGGGGTCGCATGGCTTCTTCCAGCGAGAAGTCGCTGACACCCACGGGCACGAGGGCGACAGAGGTTAACTCGGGATAGAGCGAGACCACATCGTGCAGAGTCCGCTCAAGTTCTTCGCCATCGTTGACACCCGGACAGACCACCACTTGGGCGTGAACCTCAATTCCAGCTCTCAACAGTTCTCGAAGCCATCGCAAGCTGCTCGCACCACGAGGATTACGCAACATCTGCGCGCGCAGTTCAGGGTTGGTCGTGTGGATAGACACGTAGAGAGGTGAGAGGCCTTCATCGACGACTCGCTCCAAGTCGAATTCCGTGAACCGGGTCAACGTCGTGTAGTTGCCGTACAGGAAGGACAGGCGAAAATCGTCATCCTTCACGTAGAGCGAGCGCCGCATTCCTTTGGGCAACTGATAAATGAAACAGAACGAGCAATGATTGTCGCACGTTCGAATACGGTCAAACACCGCTGAGTCAATGGAGAGTCCGAGGGGTTGTCCGACCTCCTTGTGGAGGACCACTTTGCGCGCCAGGGCCTCCTCACCTCGTTGGATCAACAATGTCACCTCGGCACCGTCAGTTCGGTTGTGGATACATTGCGTACGAACGCGAACTCGCCCA
>JABBNY010000289.1 GCA_019352095.1 Acidobacteriota bacterium | reverse complement strand
CTGAACTCATCCTGAAAGAAAGCGTCACGTCGCAGGGCTTAGGTTAAAACGCAAGCTCCAGTACTAGTGTCCAATTTTTCATACCGCCGCGAGTTCGCCGCTTTCAAGTGCACGGAGGCGACCGCGGAGATCAAGAACTACCTATGGCGCGCAGCGTCCTTTCCTGCGGCAGTTGCGATGGCGCTGAGCACCATTCCGGGGAGACCCACGTCACACCTCCTCGTTGCGTCCCTGACGAAGTGTCAGGTGAAAGGGATGCGGAGTCTGGACGTCCTAATTCGAAGCGTAACACTCGTGGCCGTACGGCGCGAAGAGGTTTAACGAGGCTCGATGCAGCGTGAACCTTGTTCGATTCGTTTCACCATCATCGAGCCCAGAATCCTTCGATGTTCTTCTACGGAGTAAGTAGCAGAACGATGATGTCGATTCCGTCAACGTGCCTACGCATTGCGAGATCTCTGATCCTTGGACCGAGTGAACTGCGTCACCGTGCAAATGCCTGTCGTAGAATCGGTTCATTATGAGAAACGCTGTTGTTGAGGACGCCCGCGATGGCAAACACTAAGCGACTCCCTCAGCACGTGGGCATCATTCCCGACGGGAATCGGCGCTGGGCTCAGGTTCAAGGTTTCGAAAAACAGGAGGGTTATCACTTTGGGCTACAGCCCGGTCTGGAAGTATATAGCGCTTGCCTTGCGCTAGGGATCCCGGAGATCACTTTTTACGGCTTCACGTTCGACAACACGAAACGTCCCGCAGCTCAGATCGAAGCCTTTCGAAACGCGTGCGTTGATGCCGTGGCCGAGCTGGAGAAAAGAGACGCAGACCTGCTCGTGGTGGGCAACACTCAGTCGACACTCTTTCCCAAGGAACTCTTGCGTTACACGCAACGTACCCGAATCGGCGATGGTCGGATCAAAGTCAATTTCCTCGTGAACTATGGCTGGAGTTGGGACCTTAACTACTCGCTCAAGAACCGCGACGTGAGTAAGGGCGACAACGTCGTCGACGGAATCGCGTCCGTCGAGATTTCGAAGATCGATCTCATTGTGCGCTGGGGCGGAGGTCGGCGACTCAGTGGTTTCCTGCCCATCCAATCGATCTACGCCGACTTTTACGTAATCGACGAACTGTGGCCGGACTTTTCAATAGACCAGTTTCACGAGGCACTGGCGTGGTACGAAAAGCAAGACATCACGCTCGGTGGTTAGAGCGCGGAATTCGTGAGGCCGATTTTCCGGAAGCTGGGTCGGATTCTCTGTTGCGTCAATTGAGAGAAATTTCAGCGTGTGTTGAAGTTGAATCTTGCCGAACTCGGGGAGAATTTACAGGCCACTAACCGGCCAAACTTTGGAATGGATCGGTCCCGCCTGTTCTTCCGTCACGTTTGGACATTCGCCAATCAGCGGCCGTGATTGAGAGTCCGTGTCGACAACACCTATTGCCTTCCGTCCGCCTGCATCTCCCCTAAAAGGAAGAATCCGGCAGTGACCGCTTCGACAACTCGCATCCACTTGTTAGCAGCCGGATTCAAAGGATGCGAAAGAACCGAGACTCAATCGCCAAAGACACCGCGACCCGACGTGAACCCACATGCTCACCGGCCGGAAGGTAGAGCGGCCCAATCCAAAACTATCGCAGTCAGGAAGTTCAGTGTTATCTCATAGATCGAATCAAAGTTTGGGCATCGGACACTTTGGTTAACGGTTGAAGGACCGATGCACTATCGGGAGTTGTCTCCGACGTTCTTGAGTCGAACTATCACCTCGCGAAGAGAAGGTAATCGTTCGACGATGACGGATTCAACGACTGCGAAGTCGGTGTCGTGATAATGATGCACGAGGACGTCGCGCAATTTGATTCCACGCGACATCGGGCGCGGCGCTGAGGACATCGGGATCGATGTGCTTGACCGCCTCGCCGATCTCCATCAGTCGCGCTCGGCACGCATCATAGGCAACACCGTCGCGTAAGTCACCTTCGGCGACGTACTCGCTTATCGCGTCAATGGCTTTTTCGATGTCGGATACCCATTGTTGGTCACGACGACTCACAAACTGACGGCCTCGTTGAAGACTTGATCCTTGACCAATGCCCGCAGTCCGCGTGAAGTGCAGACGTCCACCTTTACGCCGAGTTCTTCTTCCGGCTCACATCCCAGCGCCAAGATTTCGAGGGGGTGAGCATTTTCGTCGAAGTCGACCAAGAAGTCGACGTCGCTCTCCGGCGTCTCCGCACCGCGTACGACGCTACCGAAAAGACGGACATTGCGCGCGTGGTAGCGAGCCGAGATGGCGAGGACTGCCTCGCGATGAGCGAGTACCAATCGCCCGAGCGGCGAGGTGGCGACGAACGTTCCTTCCATGGCTCTAAGTCTACGACGGAGACATGCCCGCGGACCGGTTGGATTTACCGACAGTGACCTCCTAATTCCTAGGTTGTTCGCCCGCTTAGTACTCCTGTGAACCCCCTGTAACCTGGCCACCGAGAACCAGTGAAGTCCATGGTCATCTTGAGATTTCGATGGCTGAGCATCTTGACGCGATAGCGCACGTCTGTCGCCGCGTCGAGCATCAACGTCGCTGCGATGCGGCGATCAAGGTGCAACTCCCGTGAGATTGTCTGAAGAATTTGCTACTCGTTCCCCAGACACAGTTCAAATCCTTCGCCGTCAACTCCGCGATATTGAATTGTGACTTGACCTTGAAATAGGTCCTGGTCTAGCCACTTGTCTAGGAGACTGTTGAATAATTCGGCTTGGAATGCCGAATTATGCGGCACCCGTGATTGAGAATTGAAGGGTGCAAGGACTCAGCGAACTC
>JABBNY010000288.1 GCA_019352095.1 Acidobacteriota bacterium | reverse complement strand
CTTCCGATCTCGGATGGATCGTGGGCGACGGACTCTACGACGGCTCGCCGCGTGGTCGTAGTGGACCAACTCTGGCGGATATTCCGCTCACCTCATCGCCCTCGAGTATCACCGACGCACGTGGGACGCGCGCTAGCGCCGCGACGACCGTCCCTGGCACACGGGCGCAGGCCCCTCGCGGTCCGGTTCGAAATAAGGAGGCGACGACCAGCTCGAAGAAGGGTACGCCACCCACAGCGCCGGACCGGTCGAATGCACCAGTTGACGCAGGCGCCCAGGGCGTGACCGCGGTGACGTTGCCGCCAGCGCCCGTCACCGATACCGGTCACGCCTCGAAGGCCACGCCGACTGCGTCGGGTACGCCGTCCTACGAGCGTGGACCAACGAGTGGCGCAGCGAATGTGATGAACAATGCGGGTTCGCCGCGCGTCGCGCCAAGCGACACAAAAGTGATGCCACCCGCCATCGCGCCAAGCGACCAGACGGCGGGTGCTACGCCCGTCGTGACGAGTCCACCCGTAGCACCTTCACACACTGAGGTCGCGAGTACCTCACAAGGCCTACTCGTCGCCCAGACGCAGGGCGCTCACGTCGCGAGCGACACCGCGAAGGCCTCCGAAGTGTCAGTGGGGCTCTCGTTGCCCGCTGCCGCTCGTTCATCTAAAACCGTCGCCACCAATGTCGTGATTCCATCGTCGAGTGGTTCCGAAGGTTCCGCGTCCAAAGCCAACGCCGCAACGGGTAACGTGCCAGCGCCGAGCGCGAGCGCGTCCTCAACGGCTCGAGAAGTCGTGTCGTTCGCGCAGAATCCACCGGTCACGCCACCAGTCACCGGCACTGCGGTAGCGACACCGACAGCGAGCTCGTTCCCCACCGTGGACATAACGTCACTCGTGCCCGGGCCTGACTCGGGTCCTTCGACGGCGAACTCGGTGATGGGAAGCGCGTCGAATTCTCAGAGCGTGGCGCCGTTTCGCGAAGCCGTGTCGTCAGCTCGAGGCGCCGCGCAGTCTTCGTCGTCGAGGACGTCGGTCTCATCGCTTGAGACGCTCGCGGGGAGTGTTGGCGCGGCGGTGCAGGTGAACACCTCGGCTACTTCGGTGTCGACACAGCCCACGATGTCGCTCGGTGCGTCGACCATCGCATCGAGCCATGGTGTCGCCGGCGCCCTTGGGGAGACTCGGCTGTCGACGTTGGACGTGGGCGGTCTTTCGAGCGCGATCTCTCGACCGCTGAGCGAAGGCAATGGCACGTACAGCGTCTCACTGGCCATGCATCCGATCGAACTCGGCCACGTGCAAGCAGTGATGACCCTATCGGGCGGTGAACTACAGGTCTCTCTGACGGCGCACACCGAGCATGGTCACGCCGCTTTGACGGCGTCGATGAACGACCTCAAGAACGAGTTGGCTCGTGGGGGCGTCAACGTCACCATTGACCTTCGCAACCCTCAGTCCCAGACCCCCGACGAAGGTCGCACCCGTCGCGCGACAGAGTCCACGAGTCGCCCGACTGCGCCAACGACGACCTTCGCGACCGCCCCGACGCCCGCCCGAGATACGGGCCAGATCCATCTGATGCTCTGAGAGAAAGGTGAACACGATGATCGACACGATAAAGACGCTCGCCGTCACCGTACGAAGCTGCGATGTGGCGATGCTCGCGCGTCACATTGAGCGCTGCGAGCAGTCGCACACCACTGCTTCCTGCACGAAAGGAAACCAATCATGACGATGCCGATCACTCCGAGCACGAGTTCTCCTGGCCTGAATGCCAACGTGGCGCCACCCGCGACACCCGCGACCAGTGGTATGGCGGGGCTCTTGCAGGGCAGTACGTTCCTCAATCTGCTCGTTGACGAACTCAAGTACCAAGATCCACTCAATCCCACGAGTTCGTCGAGTTTCATGAATCAGATCGCCCAACTCTCACAGGTCGAGCAGTTGCAGACGGTGTCCACCAGCTCACAGTTGAGTGAAGCCGCGTCGCTCCTGGGCAAGACCATCACTGGTATTGATGCCAATGGCGCACAGATCACCGGCGTGGTGAGCGGCGTCACCAACGGCACCAACGGCCCAACGTTGGATGTTGGTACCAACGTCATCTCACTCTCGTCGGTGCAAAGCATTGACGCAGCGGCGAGTTCGCCGAGCACGTCGACGTCGGGCACCTCGACGACGAGCACGTCAACCACGAACACAACGACGACCGCCTGAAAGCGCAGTATCCGTATTCCAACCTCAGTAACGCACTACCAGTCCAAACAATCCAACTAACAATAAGGAAGACACCATGCCAATCCCTTCACTCGGAGCAGCCGCCTCGGGCATCGAAATCATGCAGACCGACCTCAACACGATCGGTAACGACATTGCCAACTCCCAGACCGACGGTTTCGCGACCCAGACAGCCCAGTTCTCCGACGTCCTGACCGAACAACTCCAACCCGCGAGCGGTGCGGTGGGCACCACAATGGCGAGTACCAATCCATCAGCTGTTGGTGCCGGTGCGGAGATCGCCGCGATTCGAACCGACTTCTCGGCCGGTCCCATCACCCAGACGGGAATCTCCTCTAACGTCGCGATTGGAGGGAACGGCTTTCTCGTCGTAGCCCAGGGTGGCCAAACGCACTACACCTTGAATGGTGACCTCCAGATCGATGCGAACGGTCACCTGGCCACCAATAGTGGTGGCCTCGTCCAGGGATGGGGACCCGGTCAGCCAACCACGTCGCCCATGACGCCACTCAGCATCATCGTTGGTTCGACCGGCGGCCCCGCTCAAACCCAAAACGTGATGCTCGGTGGCAACCTGCCTTCGAAC
>JABBNY010000287.1:975-2864 GCA_019352095.1 Acidobacteriota bacterium | reverse complement strand
AGACGCAAACCACCCAGGCTCAGGCAACATCCGCCCCCGCGTTCGTCCCGCCGCCATCGAGCACCGAAATCTTTCGGCCGCTTATGAAATAGCGACCAGCCTCTTCTCGGAAAGTCGCGTGAATATCGTCCGGAATACTCAGCTCCAACGCAGTCTCTTGAAAAGCAACCGAAACGACAACCTTCCCGATGACCATGTCCTCAATTAGCGAATCCAACTGTCCAGACGAGTTGAAAAGACATGCGAGCGGGACGGCCAGCGCAATGGTGGACAAGAAAGAGGGCAAGGTAAAAGCGAACGGCCCCTCCTCGGCAATAATGCTGAGTGCGCGGTAGTCGGGTGAACCGCCGGTCCTCGGTACAGCCATAAGGTCGGCCAATTCAAAAGTCTCACAAAACTGCTGCCAAAGGCCTCGGTCGTAGGGGCCTCGGCGTTCTTCGCGTTCTCGAACTGTGTTCAGTTCCGTCTGCCTGGCAAGGAAGTTTCTTACTGAAAGGCGAAACGCTGCGTAATCGGAGTCTTCTGACCAGATGAACGTTTGCATCATGTGCCTTTGCTCAATCCGAGTCGAGCTTCGACAAGGGCTCGTCGTCGTATCTTTCCTGCCAAGTCTCTTGGAACGCTTTCCACCCACTCGAACGTACGAGGAATCTTGTACATCGCGAGCCGTTCACCCAGAAATTGACGCAAATCCGCAACCGTCGTGTCGCGACTCACCTGAACCAACGCATGAACTCTGTTTCCAAGGTCCTCGTCCGGAAGACCGATAACCACACACGCCTCAACGGCTGGATGTTCCAGCAGTTGTGCCTCAACCTCCGCCGGATAAACGTTTGCTCCGCCGCTCACGATCATGTCTGATCTGCGATCCGAGATGAACAAGTAGCCCTCTTCATCAAGCCACCCAAGGTCTCCAATCGACTCCCACTCACCAATGCGATGCGGTTCGGCTCCCACGTACTCGTAGGTTGGGGCTTCAGGGTCTATTCGCATCCATATGTCGCCGACTTCACCGCGCTCCAAGGGCTCCAGGTTCGGGCCCATGACCTCTATCGCACTGGTACGTGATTTCGCCGTCCCGGATTTCAATTCGCGTTTACCGGGGTGACCAACTGAGCCGGGATGTTCGAGCCATTCTTTCCCCGTGATAATGGTCGTTGCTTGCGCTTCAGTTCCGCCATACAACTCAAAAATTCGCTCCGGACCCAGCCAATCGATCCATGCGCGCTTCAACCAAGGGGCACACGGGCCGCCCACGTGAAAAACTGCTTCTAGCGAACTGAGGTCCCTTTGGCGCTCCTCGCTTTCAAGTCGAATAATCCGATGCATCATCGTTGGTACGAGCATCACCCAGTTCACTCTGTCCTTCTCAAGGGCCTCCAAGGTTGCACTTGGGTTGAAGCGCGCGTGAACCGTCACGTGCCCGCCACTCAATAGTCCGCGCATAGCAACGACAAAGGGCGCGTTGTGGTGTAGTGGCGCGACAAGCAATTGGTTGGCTCTCGGTCGAAGCCCAAGTTCGACCAGGCCCTCGGTAGGGTCGATCAGAGCAGGCTCGGTTGAGAGGACTAATTTTGGTCGACCGGTGCTCCCCCCCGAAGTCGGGGCCTTCCAACGCTTTGAAACGACTTCAGATAGCGGACTGGACGAGAATCCTTCAGGTACGTCGGAACCAAAAGCAACTGTGCGCCGTTCGCCTGACTCAGATGCGTCAAGACCCACAATTAGTGGAGGGTCTGCGAGCGCAAGCACTTCATCGCGCTCTCGTTTGCTCAATTGGATCGAGATCGGCTGCGGTGTGGCGCCGAGCTTCCAAATCGCGATGCAAACCTCAAAATACTCAATCGAGTTAGGCATCACCGTGGTCACTAGATCATCGGGGCGGACTC
>JABBNY010000287.1:0-965 GCA_019352095.1 Acidobacteriota bacterium | reverse complement strand
TGTTCATATTGATAATGGAGGAGGTAAAATAATTTTTATTTAAAGATTTTTAGGGCATCACCGTGGTCACTAGATCATCGGGGCGGACTCCCAATTCGGAGAACCATCGAGCTCGTCTATTGGTTCGAGCGTCCAATTCTTGCCACGTGACGAACTCATCGCCACTCGACAACGCTACTTCTGACGGCCTTTCCGAAGCGTGAAGTTTAACGGCAGCGCCAAATGACATTAGAGGCATATCGAAGCTCCTGGAACTTTTACTCGTGCATCGGTCGAAGTCATACGGGAACAACTGGCTCTCTGGGCAGGCCCAAAAGTCGCTCAGCGATGATATTTCGCTGAATGTTGGAAGTGCCGGCGTAGATTGTCCCAGCCTGAGAATTTAGGAAAACGGACACCCACGAAGCTGACGAGTTGCTAGCTCCGGGGTCATCGGTATCGTCCACGCTGGATGCAGGACGCCCGGTCACAGTAAGGGCCTCAGGACCCAGCAGACTAAAGGCCCAGCGGGTGAGTTCGCGATGGTACTCGCTCCAAATGACCTTGATGAGCGCGACTTCGTCACCAATCTCTTGTCCTGCAATCAGTCGGCTGCGCACCGCGATACCGATTTCCTTCATGATTGCGACGCGTCCGTAGAACCAACCCAGACGCTGGCGAACTAATGGGTCGTCGACACGACCTTGCTCTCGGATTAACTCGAGAAGTCGGTCCATTTCAAACCGAAGGCGGATCGGGAGCGCACTCGCGTTAGCGCCACGTTCGTATCCGAGCATCGTCATTGCAACGGCCCAACCGCCATGGACTTCTCCCACCACGTTCGATTCATCGGTCTCCGCGGCAGTGAAGAACACTTCATTGAATTCGGAGCCCCCAGAAATTTGGCGAAGCGGACGAACCTCAACACCAGTCTGGGTCATCGGAACGAGAAGAAATGTAAGGCCTCGGTGTTTAGGAGCGCCGAG
>JABBNY010000286.1 GCA_019352095.1 Acidobacteriota bacterium | reverse complement strand
CCTGTGTTACCGCCGCCGCCGCCGCCGATCCCCGACCCGCCGCCACCGCCGTAGGTGCCACCGGTGCCGTTACCGCCGATGGCGGTCAAGGTGCCACCGCCAACGGTGTCCTCTATGCCGAGTGACGCCCCGGTGGGCACGGCGATGGCGGCCTCACCGGCTGTGACGCTGGTGATCGAGAGGTCGTGGCTGGCCAGGTCGAGGGTCAGCGCGCAGCCCGAGGGCACAAGCAATTGGGAGCCGTCTGCGATTATGATCGTGGCGCCCAGGGTGACGGTCAAAGGTGCGGTGCACGTAGCGACATCACCGTTCAAGGTCGCCCAGTCGAACACGGCAGTCATAATGGGGCTCGCCCCAACGGGCGACACCCCGATGAGGCTGCCCGCCGCGATCAGCCCCAGCGCCAGTGGTGCTGCCAGGACAGCGCGAACGCTCTTCCAATTTTGCTTTGCGGTCATCGCCTACATCCCCTTCATCTCGCGTCTCTTGAACGGTCCTGTCCTTTGCACACGTCACATACAGCCACGTCTGTGTTCACAGCGTTGATCGAGGCACCGAGTTTGATGAAGCATCCGCTATGGGTCTGGATGCCCCCGCCACTGGCGCCGCTGATGATCGCCCTGGTCGAGGACGTCATTATTGAGATTATCCCAACCGTCGTCACCCATCGGCGACCACGGGACACTATTCGAGGAACGAATGGACCCCTGAGAAGCGACGAGGCTCACTTCGCCAGAGGGGGTGAGCATTCCAAGGGTTCCCACCCTCGAGGTCTCGGTCACGGACCCTCGATGCCACGGACTCTCGATCCCTCGGGCACCGGCAACGGCTTCACTCGCCGGTGCTGCGTGCTGCGTGCTGCGTGCTGCGTGGTGCACGTTAGATCCTCCAAGTGCGTCGAGATCGCTCGACACGGAATTCTTCTTCTCGCCCGCAGGTCGTGGGTGATTCGCCCCAGTTCGTGGCCCGTGGACTCGGTGGCGCCACTGCAACGGTACTGCGCCTCGCGTCATCGATGTGGTGCGTGTGATACACACCGGTGAGGGACTCAATGCTTATCGAGTCGAACTCGAATCTTCGCTACGTCCTCAATTGAGTCTCAACGAGTGGTGCAAGAACGAGTGAGCTGGATCAGGATCCACCAAAAGAGGACGTGGGCGCCTTGCTTGGCAAATACTTAGAGGACGCCAACGGCGACACTGACCTGGCGAGACCCATGCTCGGGGTCTTTGCCGATAGTTGAGTCAGCTATTGGTTGATGGAGCCGCCACCGGCAAGGTACGCCTGCCACGCAGCGATGGCCTCAGCCTTAGTGAGTAACGCGATCTGCGACTGGGTCATCCCCACCTTCGCGATGAGATTCCGAACCAGCTTGCCATCCAGGGCGTCGGGTGGCGGTGACATCGACTTCGGCGCTGGTCGAGGGGGGATCTCTCCCTCGTTGACGCACCGATAGAAGGCCTCCTCCGTCACCTGTAGTTGGTCGCGCAGGATCCTTGCGACCAAGTCTGCATCGTCGATCGACCCGGAGCCGTGCGAGACACGGGTCGACAACACTTCTCCGGTGCTCAGTTTCAGCGAGTACCGATAGTGGTCACCCGACTTCTGCGTCGACCGCGCCGTACCTTTCTTGGTCCATCCCTCAGTCTCAACGAACTTACGATGGTCTGCGTGAGCCAGGGGTCGTGGCATTAATCGCCGAAGACGGCACGCTCGAGCTCGAGGCGGTCTTGGGCGTGCAGCGCGATGCGAAGGACGAGGAGCCTATTGTGCGCGTGATTCGGCGCATCGTGAAGATCCTCGAGCCAACTCGTGGCGTAGTCAATCAGTGCATCGAGGAAGTCGTCCGTAGCGGCCGCGAGATTGTCTCCCACGCCATGGACGAGGCCGTCAGCCAGCCAGAACGCCACCTGCTTGTCGGTCACCGACGACAGGACATCGAATGGTGCCTGCGTCGTCAGGAGCTCGGCCAGCACCCCGGCATCGACGGCTGCCACGGGACGCTCGCGGGTGATGATGGCGGTACCGCCGGCCTCGGCCGCATCGAGCACGTCCTTCAGGTGGTCACGGGCCGAACGAGACTTGTAGTGCACCCCCATGGGAATCTGCGGAGCCACGGTTTGAGTCATCCCATTTATGGTACCAGTTATACACATGGTACGCAAGAAACTTCAACATCGTGCGCTGCGTCATGGCTCACACAATGAGGCGTTGAATCGGGAACTCGTTGCGCTGGGATCAGGATTCTGCCCGCCTTTGTCACCGGTCAGTTCAGCGTTTTCAAAGAGTTTCTACGTGGGTGATGAACGGTGGAATAATTCGAAGGTAGGGGCCGGTCTGCTGACGACGTTCGCGGTTGGAGTGGAAAATGTTGAGGTCGGACGTCCACATCGCCTCTTCTGTTCCCACGGCTGGCCAGGAACCACTTACGGCCCCCCGCGATTCGACTGCCAGTTCAGGGGTCATATCAGGACAAGACGATGGTGTGAGTTCGCCCTTCTGGTGCGGCCACTCGGTCTGCGCT
Source organism: Acidobacteriota bacterium (assembly GCA_019352095.1). Classification (GTDB taxonomy): domain Bacteria; phylum Actinomycetota; class Acidimicrobiia; order Acidimicrobiales; family RAAP-2; genus RAAP-2. The sequence goes on along the minus strand of JABBNY010000286.1, from coordinate 346 downwards.
TCTGAGGTTCCGTGGAAGGCGCAGTCAGGGAGTCAACGCATAATTCCTTCTTTGCAGTGGGACGAGATTCTCACCCTCTAGTGAGGGAGCGATTTATTGGTTTGAGTGACGAACAACCACAGGTCCTCAGAGTTGTCAACATTGCCGAATCCGTGAGATGCGCGGCTTGATGCAATTTTGCAACCGACGATCTCACGGACGGACATCATGGGGAGAGAAAGTCAGCCCTGTCCCCGCTTGCTCCAAGAAGGGACTTCAAGCGATCCGAAAACACAGTCACATTTTCTAACGGATCGCATCTTGGCTATCAGGGTCAAAGAAATGAAGCCGTTCGGGAAAGACTTGC
>JABBNY010000285.1 GCA_019352095.1 Acidobacteriota bacterium | reverse complement strand
CGGCGTTCCAGTCAATCTTCAATCATCTCAGTCCCTCACAATGAATTAACACCCGACGAGTGAGGTAACCGTGCGGCTGAGAAGACCCACCTATGTCCTTTAACTGCGCGCCGTCGACTCCGGTGTTCATAGTTGGGGGCGCTGCGTCTGGTCGTCAATAGTCGACGTCAACGCGCGGGCGTGACTACGGGGAGTCCTTACGAACTGGCAAGTCGCAACAGCAGCAATCGGGTCTGTCGCAGACCGCGACGCGAACCCCGCGGTTGACCAAGCAACCGCAATCAGCACACAGAATTTCCATTGGTTCAGATCATAGGGATTCGTACGCCTGTCGACGCTACGTTGCCTTTTCCAGCGTCGCGAATTCTTCTTCGCGACTGTTGTCTTCTTCCCGGGGAACCACGGCGTCGCTCGTGCGAACACCGAGTGCACGACGTGTGGTGGTTGGGGAATCCAACGAAATGATCGTTCGCAGTTTCTTGAGATTCTCTGGCTCGAACTTGTGATCAATTCCGACACCGCTTCACTACTAGGTTCTCTTGAATGACGATGGGATCGGAACTGGGACACCTCGACGGCTATCCATTTGAGGTGCGTTACAGTCACGGGTCAGTGGCACGCGCGAGGGTCGCCGCTGAACTGACTGCGGATGCCTACACCTACTTCAGTCGCATGTTCTCAGGCGTCGAACCGGATATTGCAGTGATCGTGGCGAGCAAGGCGGACTGGCGGAGCATACAGCCCTACGGACTGCCCTACTTCAACGATGACGATGGCCAGATTCGTCCAGGCATCGTGGTGATGCCCGCCGAACGCGGTGATTTCTGGAAAGCGATGGGAGAAGACCTGCACGAAGCATCGCCGCATGAGTACGCTCGGTTGCTTGCCACCTACCCCGACGGGGCAGGGGGTTTGGACCTGCAGCCGTTCTTCGATCTCGTCACGATTCACGAGCTTGGTCACGCGTATGAAGTGCTCGGCGACCTCAGACTTCCGACGTTTTGGCTGGGCGAGATCTTCGCCAACCTGGCCCTGCACGCATACATCGCAGTCAAGCGTCCCCAAGATCTAAACACACTCGAGACGCTCTCGAGCGTGGGCGCACGAAGCACTCGGCTGGATGCTCGGATGCGCAACGAGGGGTACACCACTTTGGACGAGCTCGAAGATCACTACACCGGTGGTGATGACCCGATGAGTCCGCTGAATTACGTCTGGTACCAGCATCGGTGGCAGCGTCTCGCGGCGACGATGTTCGACGCCGACGGTGAGGAGGGACTTGTTCGTCTGTGGAACTGCTTTCACGAGATCGACCACTTCAGTTCCGGCGGGGTCACGGCGTCACTGCTCGTTCCACTGTTGAACACCGAGGTGAGCGAGATCCTCGCTCAAGCGGTGCAAAATTGGCAGTAGGACCGTTCGCGTCCGCCGCCTCGTTCGAGGAGCGGGTGCTCGGGCGATGCGGCTCGCAGGAGTTCTATTTGCGAACACCGAGCGCTACGGCGAGACGCACCCTATTGCTGTGGCGTAGGCGGCGAACGGCAGTCGGTAGAGTCTGACGGCGTCTGGATTGCTGCGCAACAGATCAAAGCGCCACCGACCCGAGACGTAGTGCCAGTAATCGGTGAGCTGTGACCCGCTGATTTCGTAACGCACGCGCCAGTAACCATCAGAAATGGGACTCGCACTCTCGACGACGGCCGGTCCTGGTGCACTAGGACACTCGATGTGGCGACGAATGTAGTCAGATCTCGAGATCACGGCGCGGCTCGCGTTGTCCCAACGGTCGTAGACCGCCGCGACATCATTGGCTTGGTAGTCCCGGTTGAATCGAACGGCAATCGAAAGGAGGGCGTCGCGTGTCATTGGTTCGCGCGCTGCTTTCAATGAGGAGCGGGGTATCGATGTCGAGGAGATTGGGTGACTAATCGTCACATATCCAACCCCAACCGCGAGCACGACGGCCGCACTTATCACGCGACGACTCGGCATAATCGGAGACTACATGAGACGCGTGCACTCGGCGTCCTCGTCGGCGCGTTCGCCATGCTCCGCGTCCGGGTGTTCTCGAGACACTTGTCGTTCCTCGCGACCAGGTTACGACAAGTACACGCAGAATGATCACGACAATTGTCTGGAGGCTCAACACCTCAGCGAAATGGAGAGGCTGTGGACTGGCTGCACGAATGGCGCTCGCGCTATCCCGCGAGAGTTAGGTCATCAGTGGGAGTGCTGGACGGGCACCGACCTCGTTCGGCGCCGGTGCCGATGCCCGGCGCGAAGCATTGGCCAGTTCTGTTGATGATGTTTTGGCGAGATCGGACGTGGTGAATATCCCAACGGAAGCGAATCCCCGCGGACTCGTGAAAGCTGAGTTCGCGTGAGGCGCTCGCGGTGGGCTGAGAAGTCTGCTAGACGAGTTGTATGAGTGAGCGTCGCACTCGGTGGTCTTGGGCGGCGATCGAGTGCGAAGTTGAGTGAAAGGAGCCGACATGCCCTTGTCAGATCATGAGCAAAGAATCCTCAATAGTCTCGAGGAGTCCCTCGAGAGTGACCCACGTTTTGTCGGCACGCTCGAAGCGATGAGGGCCTCGGTACACCGGCGTCAGACGAGAATCGTGAGTCTGCTGGGTTTCGTGGTGGGACTGGCCATCTTGGTTGCATTCTTCACGCAATCTGTCCTCATTGGAATTCTCGGCGTTGGCCTGATGCTCGGCACTTCACTACTTTTCGTCGAGACACTGAACCAGAAGTCGGGTACGTGGCGTCGTTGACACCAGTCGAGAGGGTCAATGGCGATACAACCGTTGCACGACACGTTGTCGTGCGGTGAAGGGAACCGGATGGAGATCATGCGAACAAGGTCGGCCGCACGCTAACCGTGTT
>JABBNY010000284.1 GCA_019352095.1 Acidobacteriota bacterium | reverse complement strand
GCCGGCATCGCCGCCGCCAAGAAGACCAGCGAGCTCATCCCGCTCGCCCACCTGGATCTCGATGCCACGCTTCTTAAACGCACGCTGCACGACGTTGGCGACTTCGGTGTCACAACCAGCGAGAATCGAGGGAAGTCCCTCGAGGATCGTGACCTTCGTGCCCATGTCACTGAGCATTGACGCAAATTCACAACCAATGGCGCCGCCGCCAATCACTGCCGCCGTTGCCGGCAGCGCGGAGAGCGCCAGGAACTCATCTGAGGTCACGACGAGCGTGCCGTCGACCTCGAAACCTGGCAGGGTGCGAGGTACTGAGCCCGCCGCCAAGATAATGTTCTTGCCCTGGGCCACGACACCCTGGTCCGTTCCGTCGAGCACTGTCACGGTCTGGTTGGCGTCGAGGCGAGCGGTTCCTTCGAATATGGTGACCTTTCGACCTTTCAAGAGACCCGAGAGACCTTTGTGGAGACGATCGACGATCTCGTTCTTACGCGACTGACTCACCGCGAAGTCGACATCCACACTTCCCGTCGTGATGCCGAAGGCACCCGCGTGCTCCAAGGTTCGACGAACGTGCGCTGTCTCGAGGAATTCCTTGGCGGGCACGCAACCGCGGTGCAGACACGTACCGCCGACTTTGTCCCGCTCGATGAGCGCCACGTTCATACCAGCGGCAGCGCCGTAGAGGGCCGCAGCGTACCCACCAGGTCCTCCTCCGATTATGACAACATCGAACTGCTGGACCTCATTAGCCACGGCCTATCCCTTCAAAGTGCGTCCATTGAATACCTAGGGAATCCTAATGTTTCTCCAACCACCTCGGCGCAGTCCTGGCCTAGGAGTGTCGTGGTCGCTGACTGTCCGCGGCGACTGTCGCCAATGCGTCCACGAAGTCGTTCATCACATCGCCCGAGTGGCCCTTTACCCACGAGAAAGTGATGTTCCGAGAGGATTTCAATACCAGTTCGAAGAGTGGTTCCCACAGATCACGATTCGCTACTGGTTGACCTTGAGAGTTCTTCCAACCACGACGCAACCAACCAACGTGCCACTTGTCGTTAAAACATTTCACTACATATGTCGAATCGCTCACGATTTCAACCGGCCCTTCGCCGTTCTCGCGAAGCGCCTCGATGACCGCCATCAGTTCCATGCGCTGGTTGGTGGTCTGCACTTCACACCCGCTCGCGAACGAGTCGGGACCACTCGCCCACGCCCAACCACCGGGCCCTGGATTCCCGCGGCACGCGCCGTCGGTATGTATTCGCATCATACGGTTCGAGTGATCCACGAATCTGGGTTAGAGGTGAATCGGGTCACCGATTCTGGGAGTTCCCCTCGCAGCACTTGTCCGAGCGTTACGTGTTCCAATACTTCACGTAACGTTCCACGAACCGCCACCCACACGTCACGAAGGTGCGTTGCCTCGCCTTCGTATGCGAGGGTCTCTGGTCGCATACCCCGCACACCCGCGAGCGGCCCGCTCACCACGCGAAGGATGTCGGCGATCATTATCGTGTCGGGGTCGCGGGCCAATTTGAAGCCACCTTCAGGACCACGCTGACTGGTGACCAGTCCGCCACGGCGAAGATCAGAGAGGATGGCTCCGAGGAACTTCGCCGGAAGTTCCTGCTCTTTCGCGAGGTGCTCAGCACTCACGGACGAGTCGCTGGCGGCGAGGGTGAGCAGGGCTCGAATCGCGTACTCGGCCTTCGCGGGAATCTGCACTCCCCCATTCTGCCCCACGTGAGCGCTCACAGGTGTCGCGCACAACTTCTAAGGTGTTCAGCGTGTTCGAACTCCCCTCAAGGAACCTCTACCTCTGTGTCCCTCACCGCGACGACATGGCCAATTTTCTTCCCGAAGTGCTGCGCGGAGGGGTGGATGTGGTCCAATTGCGCGAAAAGGAGCTGCCCGACGACGTCAAGATCGATACAGCGAAAATCATGATTCCCATCTGTCGCGACTTCGGCGTGCCGTTCGTCATGAACGATTCGCCCCAACTCGCCGAGCTGGTCGGTGCGGACGGAGTGCACGTGGGCCAAGATGACGTCAGCGTTGAGACGTGTCGCCAGATTCTCGGACCGCAAGCGATCGTCGGGCTCTCGACCCATTCGACGAGCGAATTAGTCCACGCGCTCACCCAGCGCGCGACCTATTTGAGCGCCGGACCCATTGTCGCCACACCCACCAAACTTGGTCGCCCCGGCACCGGGGTCGCCTACGCGCTTGAGTGTCAGGCTCGAAGCGACCGACCCGTCTTTGTGACGGGTGGGGTGACCAGTGCGAACGTGGGCGAACTCGTTCGACGTGGCCTACGTCACTTCGTGGTCGTACGCTTCCTCACCGAATCGGTGCGACCCTTCGAGGATGCGCGGGCCCTACGGGTCGCGATCGACGACGCTCTTTCAATGACGATCGAGCCAACCTAACAAGGTCGCCACCATCCGCGGATCTGCACGCAGCTTATGACCCGCGCCCTGGATGATTCGCAATTCCGCGCGACCTTCGGCGCTCGCGAGTAGATCACGGGCGTCGCCCACCGGCACTTCTATGTCGTCGGCTCCGTGTCCGATCAACAGTCGTCGCGGTGGGATCTTCGATATGGCGCCCATCGGATCGATCGCCAGCACATCATTGCGCAGCGCCGTCGCGTCAAGCAGCTCGCCCTCGTTGCCCACGACACCCGCAATCTGCACGGCGCGACGAAAATCCTCGGCGCTCGAACACCACTTATCGAGATGCGCGGGTGCGGCGAAGGTCGCGACACCGCGAACGCGATCGTCGTTCGCCGCGACCGCGAGCGCCAGCGAGCCGCCAAAGCCGAATCCTGCCAATGAGATCCGTCGCTCACCCTCTTCAATCCGGTTAAGTATCTGCACCCAG
>JABBNY010000283.1 GCA_019352095.1 Acidobacteriota bacterium | reverse complement strand
CACCGTCGCCATCGCCCTCGCGGCGGCGCTTCCGGCAAAAATCGCCCGCGACAACTGCAAGCAAGGGCAACAAGGCCACCGCCAATGCGTTCTCTTGGAGCACGATGCGTGACAACGCCACCGCGCCGATGATCACGATGGCCGCGGCGAAGAGTTCTGGGGTGTCGCCCACCAGGAAATCCCACCAGAACATGCCAAAGCCCTTCAACAACCGGATGACGAGTGGTGAACGCTCGCTCATGCCGACACCTCGCTCGAAACAAGTCCACGACTGGGACGCACGAGAGCGATCAACAACCACGAGACCACCGCGTATACGCCAACTAGACCAAGGAGTGCTCCGTCGTTACCCGGCCACGTGACCTTGAGCCCTTCACCCACCCAAAACGTCCCGTAACTCACGAGCAGGATGCCTACACCCATCTTCATCGCATTCTCCGGCACGTTTGACAACTGCTTGGCGACGATTGCACCGGTCACGCCCACCAGCACGATCGCAACACCAGCGGTCACGACGGCGAGGCCCAACCGATGGGCTGAAGTGCCAAGCGTCAGCACGGTGATAACCACTTCCAGCCCTTCGAGAAAGACGCCCTTGAACGCCATCACGAACGCGATGCGGTCACGATCCGGCCGAGCGCTGATCGCCTCGAGTTCCCCGACCGTCTCTTGGTAGATGGCGTCCTCATCGTGCATGGCCTTCAATCCGCTTGAGCGCAGGATCGCCTTTCGAAGCCACTGCATTCCAAAGATCAACAGCACGCCACCCACCACCAACCGCAAGACGCTGAGCGGGATGTGCACGAGCGCCGGACCAAAGGCCGCCACCAACGCCGCGAGCGCCACCAACGCGAGCACGGTTCCTTCGAAGGCCGAACGCCATCCACGAGTGTGACCCACTGCGAGCACGATGGTCAGCGCTTCGACCATCTCGACGGCACACGCGAGAAACACCGCACCGACCAGAACGATCACCCCCGACGACACTGAAGTGACTGCGAACATTCTCATTTCCCCTTTGCTGGATCCATTATCAAACACGCCGAAGCGTCAAAGCACACCCGCACTTCACTCAAGCGTTCGTATCGATCTGACGAGAAGACCTTGCTCAGTACCGCATCGGATCCCACGCGTACGACGTGTTCGTACCCTCGCCCATTGAACGCTACGTCCAGAATATGGCCCTTGACGCCGGGGCCGTCGTGCGAACTTCTGAGCGAGACGCCCGAAGCCCGCACGAAGAGGCTCTTGGGGCTGTCCGGCTCGAAATCCTCGAACGATGTGGCGGCGATGCGCTGCTCGCGCGCGAACGGGAGTTCCACCTCGTAGCGATGCTCGCCGCAGGCGCTGATCACGTCGACGGGGAACTCCCCCGCGACACCCGTGAAGCGCGCCACGAAGGCGTTGACCGGACTTCGATAGATGGCTTCAGGCGTGTCGAGCTGCTCCAGATGCCCTTGGTTCAAGACTCCCACCTTGTCGGCCAATGCGAACGCTTCGGACTGGTCGTGGGTGATGTACACGGTGGTCACGCCCGCTTCACGCGTCAAGGTTGCAATCTCGATGCGCAATTGTTCACGTCGGTCCGCATCGAGATTGGAGAGGGGTTCGTCGAAGAGCACCAGGCCGACGTCGGCCGCGAGCGCGCGCGCCAGAGCGACTCGTTGCTGTTCGCCACCCGACAGCTGGTTGGGGTACCGATCAGCGAGGTGCGCGATGCCGACCCGCTCGAGCAGGTCGTCGACCCGGGCGGCCTTGTCGAGCTTTGTTCGTGACGTGTTTGTGAGTGGAAACGCGACGTTCTTACGCACGCTCAAGTGCGGCCAGAGTGCGTAGTCCTGGAACACCATTGAGAGCCCGCGCTTCTCGGGATGAATGAACGTGTTCGCTCCTACGACCTCGCGTCCATCGATGAAGATTGATCCGCTCGTAGGACGCTCGATGCCGGCGAGGCAACGTAGCAACGTGGTCTTGCCCGAGCCCGACGGCCCAAGAAGCACGAGGAACGTACCGGGTTCGATGTCGAGACTCAGGTTGTCCAGTGCGATCTTGTCCGCGAAACTCTTGTGCAGGGCTCGAAACGAGATCCCTACGGCGTGATTCTGTGCAGCGACACTCATGTCTTGACCCCACTCCATCCAATTCGTTGCCATCCGCGAGGCGTGAGTAAGCGAAAGAGACCGAGCGCCACCACGATGGCGCCGAGCATCTCAACGAGCGTGATCACGGTCATCGCAGTCCCCGTGCCCAGCGCGTTGTTGGCGAGGTACGCCTGGATGGTCACCGACGCGGGCTCTTGACTCGGCGGATAGAGGATTTGCGAGATCGCCAGTTCCGAGATCGTCTTGGTGAAGGTGAGCAGCCAGCCCCAGAGCAAGACCCTCGAGACCAGCGGCAGGTTGGTGGTACGCCAGGCCCGCAGACGCGACGCACCGTGCACGCGCGCCGCATCGCCGAGCGACGGTTGAATCTGACTCACGGGTCCGGCCATGAAGCGTGTTTGGCCAGGTAACGACGAGGCGACGAGCGCGAGCATCAACAAGGGCAACGTCTTGTACAGATCGACCACGTGTGACGTGATGAAGCTCAGGTTGTAGAAGAAGATGTAACCGACACCGAGAACCACGCCCGGCACCGCCACCGAACCGAGGAGGAAGACGTCGGTCACGCGTTGGGACCAACCGCCGACGTTATTGACGAGACGACGCGCCAATACCAGTGCCAGTGCACCGGTGACCGTGGCGACGACAAAGCCCATCTGATTCGACAGCAACAGTGGCGCCCCGAGACCCTTGCCGATGATCGAGGGGTGGATGACCTGCATGTAATAGGTCGTCGTCAAGTGCACGGCTGTACTCGAGTAGATGCCGAGGTTCTGGATGAATGATCCGATCA
>JABBNY010000282.1 GCA_019352095.1 Acidobacteriota bacterium | reverse complement strand
TCTCAGGTGGGGAATTTCGGTGATCGAGAGTGGGGAATTTCCGGAATCGTCGTCAACGTCTCGGGGGTGGCCGACGCCCTGATGCGCCTGGGCCCCGACGACGCGGTTGTCGACGAATTGGCGCAACTCGATGCTTCTCCACTGGGTTCGCTTTCTGCACTGATGGAGATGGTGGTGTCACTCGACGTGAATCGGGCCCACGAGTCGCAACCCTTGATGCCGTTGGCCATCATCTCAATCACCGAAGACATGGCGACGGCGATGCGCTTGCACGCGCTCGGGTGGAAGAGCGTGTACCACGACGAGATTCTCGCGAATGGCTTGGCGCCCGAGGACCTGGGTTCGGCGATGCAACAACGATTGCGGTGGGCCCAGGGAACGCTTCAAGTGATGTTGCGGGAAAATCCGCTCGGCAAGAAGGGACTGAGTTTCGCTCAGCGTCTTATGTACTTCGCCACGATGTGGAACTATCTCTCAGGCTTCGCGACGCTCATCTTCGCCGCGACGCCGATGGCGTATCTGCTCCTCAACGTTCGCCCCGTGCACGCATACAGCGTGACGTTCTTATCGCACCTCATTCCCTACTTGCTCTTTAACCAACTGATGTTCGTCGTAGTGAGTCGCAAGATTCCTACGTGGCGAGGCCAGCAGTACAGCTTTGCGCTCTTTCCGCTGTGGATACGGGCTACGTTCACGACGGTCGCGAATGTCTACTTCGACAGACAACTCAGCTTTATCGTGACGCCTAAGTCTCGTGCGCGCACTTCGCGGGCACAGATGTTGAAAGTCGTGTGGCCGCAACTCGTCACCATTGGCTTGTTGGTGCTCTCAACGATCGTCGGAGTGATCAAACTCCTTGTCCACGCAGCACCAAGTGTCGAGGGCGTATGGCTCAATGTCGTGTGGGTTGCCCTTGACGTACTATTGATCAGCGTCGTTATTCGAGCCGCAGGTTATCGAGGATTTGAGGTCGCTACTCCATGACATCGTTCGCCACCGAGACAATCGGGACCAAGTTGGTGGTGCGTCCTCTAGGGCGCCTCGACTTGGTGTCGGCCCCCCAACTTCGTGACATTATTACTTCCTCTGTGGCGAATGGAGTCGTCGGAGTCGTCGTCGACCTCCATGGGGTTGACTTCATGGACTCGTCGGGATTGGGCGCCATGATCAATGGCCTGAAGGCCACGCGTCAGGCTGGCGGGAACCTTCGAATAGCGAGACCCGCCCAACAGGCCCTGGTCGTGTTGGACTTGACGATGATGCAGCAAATACTCCATCCGTACGCGTCGGTTGAAGAAGCGTTAGCGGCGCCGTGAGTACGGCCCTGGCGCACCTGCGTGCCGATTTGCACAGTGACGCCGCTGCACTCGACGAGACCCATCGACTTATCGAAGAGCTGTGGGATAAGGTCCCTCTGGTCCCCGATCGCGATCGTGTGCTGTTCTCACTGGCTGTGGCTGAGATCGCCGCCAACGTCATCGAGCACGCACGCGGCGAAGGCTGGTTGTGGGAACTGGACTTGTCCGCGTGGTCTGACAGACTTGAGGCCTGCATTCGCCACCCCGGACCCACCGTGGAGCAGGGGTTGGGCACCTGGGCAATGCCTGAAGAATTGGCCGACAGTGGACGCGGTCTCGCGCTCGCCAACGCCGCTTCCTCGTTACGCTATTTCCACAAGACGGACCCCGAAGGTAACGAGTGGTTGGTGGTGAGGATGCTCACGTCCTAAACGCCCTTAGTGGGGTAGTGCTACAGGCGCCCGTGGTGGTCAGAGGCTGCTTGAGAACGTTGAGCGCACCCACACGATGTCTGGTTGCTCAGTGTGGCCATGCACGTTTAGCGGTCGGCGATGAACTTCCAGAGTTTCGCGGGAAGGTGGCGCAGGATCGCAAAGACGTAACGCAGGATCGGCGGGCTCCAGATCACGAGCTCATCACTCGAGAGTCCCTTCATCACGTTCTCGGCAACCTCGTTGACCCCGGTCGTGAAGGGGATCTCCTTTTGACTCGAGCCCGCGGTCATCTTTGAGCGCACGACGCCAGGGCGCAGGATCTGCAGGGTGACCCCGGTGCCCTCGAGCGAGTCCGCGAGGCCGATGCACATCCGGTCGAGGCCCGCCTTCGCGCCGCCGTAGAGGTACATGCTTCGCCGGATGCGAATGGCGGCCACCGAGGAGATCACGAGGATTCGCCCGCTCCCTTGGGAGATGAGCCGGTGTCGGATCTCGGCGAGCGCCGCGGCGGGCCAGGTGAAGTTCACCGTTATCATGCGCGCCGCTTCGTCGGGGTTGTCTTCGATCTCCAACTGCTCGCCCAAGAGCCCGACGGCGATGATGACGAGGTCGACGTGCGCGCCCACCTTGTCAAATGACTCGGTGACGGTGCGCGCCACGTTACTCGGGTCCTCGGCGTCAAAGAGCACGGTGTCGGTCTTGGTCGCGCCGTACTCTTGGGCCTCGCTGGCGGCGGCGTCGAGCAGTTCCTGGTTGCGACCGGCGAGCACCACCGTGTGGGTGCGCGCGGCGCAGAGCTTCTTCGTGATGGCCCGGGCGATGTCCGAGCTCCCGCCGAGCACGACGACGTTCTGGGGTTGTCCAAAGGCGTTTTCCATAGTCAACTTCCTACTAGGTTGAGGCGTCGGGCCAGGTCGCTCGTGAGGCGTCCTTCGGGGTCGACCCGGCGTTTGACGTCGAGGAACTCATCAAGTCGCGGGTACATGGCGCGCACCTTGTCGGGTCCGAGTCGAGCGTCTTTGGCGAAGTAGATGCGACCCCCGGCCTCGAGGACCATCTCGTCGAGGTCGTCGAGTACCCGCGGCAGCGCCCGTGGGCCCACGGGCAGGTCGAGCGCCAGGGTCCAGCCGGGGACCGGGAACGAGAGGGGGCTCGCTGGGGGCACT
>JABBNY010000281.1 GCA_019352095.1 Acidobacteriota bacterium | reverse complement strand
GTTTTATATGAGGCAATGAATGGGTCTACGCGGAGGTTTTAGATGAGTCAACTCGAGAAGTCGCGGCGCCATCGCGGTACCCAATAGGCTGCCCAAAGCAAACGCACTAAAGAGCAGACCGTAACCGATACTCCCGGCGTGCAGCAGGTCCTTGACGTACAAGACCAACACCGCCGTGAGTACTCCGCTGGTCGCGTACAGTGGCACCGCGAGGATGGTGCACGAAAGCAGAACCGGTTGGCGCTTCAAGAAACGTAGACCTTCCATTATCTCGGACCGTAGAGATCCCGCGTCCGTTGTCTCGAGATGGTCGGAAGTTGACTTCCGACGAACTGGAAGAGTCGCCACTAGAACTGCGGCGGCGAGAAACGAAAGAGCGTCGATTGCAACCGGAACGGAACGAGCAGTTGCAAAGAGGAGACCGCCGAGTGCGGGGCCAATGAATTGACTGCTGAGCGTCTGGCTAGAAATGAGTCGGCCGTTAGCCCTCACGAGGAATTCACCATCCACCATCTCAGGAACGAGGGCGGTCGCGGCATTATCGAAGATAGTTGCAACCGATCCGAGGACGAATCCAAGTATCACAATCATCAGAATTGGGGGCACTCTGAACAAAGTGAATACTGCGAAGCCGCCGACAAGAATGGCTCGACCAGCATCAAGGCGCCACATTGCACTTCGACGATCAACCCGGTCCGAGATGGCTCCGCCGAAGAGACCAAACAAGGGCCACGGGATTAACGCAGATGCGGTCACCAGTGATATCAGGAGTGGGCTACTCGTCTTCTCGGCCGCAAGAAGGGGAAGGACCGTGAGGCGCAAGCCGTCACCGAGCGCCGAAACGGTGGCCGCAATCCACAAGCGCCGAAAGTACTTCATGTTGACGAATGACAATTAGGCCTATTTCCCGGTCGAACGGAGCATTCTCACAGAATCGTCCGCAAAAGCATCGGTACGCAGGTTGGACTCTGGACCAAATCTCTGTGGGCAGGTTTTGTAGCAGCCTGGTGTGTTCCAGCAGGTTACACAACGGAGGAAGTCAATGCTTGCTTCCACTTCAAATGGACATCATTATGCGTCCAGTACGGTTGGGTCGGGCCGATGCACTTGACAACGTAAAGTAGAGTTCCTCAAATTGCATCTGGGTCGTCATTCGCTGTACGCCCCTTTCCCTCGGCCGGCGGGCGCGAAGCGCCAAGTCGGCCAAGCGGGTCAATTCGCTGATAATCAAAATCCTTCGATCTGAGACCGCCTTCGACGTTCCTCGGTATGCCATTTCTCGTCCCATTCACTCTCACCTATGGACCTTTGTGACGAGGGGTGAAATCACACCCTTCATAAGGGGATCCGGCGGACTTATGCTCACGGAATAAGGAGGGAATTGTCGCAACAGCTTCCATGATGCCAGTGGACCAAATCGAACGGTACGACTCAGGTGATGCTGAAGAGGCCCAAGCGGGGGAGGTTCCACGAACGCCGAGGAGCGCTCACGTCGTTTGGGCACAATCGGGCACAATTTCGGCATAGAACAGGAGACACTGGCGGCCAACAGTGGTCACTCGCGGATAGTCGAAGGCCCTCGTAATCATTGGTCTTTCGCGGGAAAATCGTTGGAGCGGGTGACGGGGATCGAACCCGCATGGCCAGCTTGGAAGGCTGGAGCTCTACCATTGAGCTACACCCGCGCGTCTGACAACAGACTTGGTGAAGTCTAGAGCACGCGGTCCCCGGGGTGCGGACGAGAAGGGGTGGGCGGACGTTGCAAAGCTATGGTCGTGTCTTCCTGTCAATCGGGATTGAGCCTGGCGGAAGGAAACGAGATGCACCCCGCCGGGCGGGTCGACCTCAGGACATCGATGACGATCGAACCCACTCGTCGACCCCGCGCGATGCCCCAATACTCGTGGGTGAGCCTGTTGGCTGATTCCGTCGCACCGGTGACGAAATCGAGATGATACTGATCGAGAGCCAATTCGACGTGGCGGGGACGTTCTTGAATTGAGGACCCGCACTGGCGGGGGTAGGTCCACAAGAAAGCACGTGAACTTGGACCAAGTATTTGGTGAACCGACGATGGCGCATTACTCGAAGTCGAACATCCATGCCATCGCACTGGTTCGTCAACTGCGCGACGTCGGCGTGGCTACCTACCGGCACGACTGTGAGGTTAGAGGTCACCGCCGCGTCGTGATTGAGGTTGGGCGCGAAACTAACCCGCATCGCAAATCGGACGGCGCGATGCTGCGTCGGGGGTGAGGTGACCGACGCCACCAGCACGGGGAGAAGCGCGGCGAGGACGAGGACGAGAGAGGGATTGCGCGGTAACGTCACCGTCTACGGCACGCCGCCACGAGAGAGAATCCCCGCCAAGACGGGTGAGCGCGTAGCAGACGCGTCTCTGCTCGCCACGGCTAATGTGGCGAACCGTCGACGTCGGGAATGTCGCACGAGCGGCGGCGGTTCGAGCGAGAACTCGTGCCAGGATGACACGTCGTGGGGAGCGGCTGACGCCTCCTCGCCAAGGGAACCAATGGACGTTCGCGACGACGACTCCTCAGTAGGCTGAGGGCGTGGATGTGTCACTCTACGACCAAGTTGGTGGACAGCTGTTCTTCGAACGACTGGTCGAGAGTTTCTACGCCGTCGTGGCCGAGGATGAGCTGTTGCGCCCGATGTACCCCGAGGACCTGACGGAATCGAAACGCACCATGGTGCTGTTCCTCGGTCAGTATTGGGGCGGCCCCCCCACTTATGTGCAGGAGCGCGGACACCCGCGTCTGAGAATGCGACACGCGCCCTTTCGTATCACAAAGAAGGCTCGCGACGCGTGGATCCAGGCGATGACGAGCGCCTTGCAGACAGTCCGTTCGGAATTGACCGATGAGCAATTCGAGGAGATGACGGCGTATTT
>JABBNY010000280.1 GCA_019352095.1 Acidobacteriota bacterium | reverse complement strand
TGCCCATGACTTGATTATCGCGGCCACGGCCCTGTCATCTAGTCGATCGCTTGTCACCGCCGATGAGAAGGCCTTTTTTGATCTCGGTGTTGTCACCATTTCGTATCGATAACGTCTGCAGTACTGACTTCTACAAGTCGCCAGTGCGAGGTTGCACTTCTGCGGCGTCGGGCCCTGGGCGCTGAGCAGTTCCGGATTCTTTATTTTGGCGTCTCCAGAATTCGCACGACTTCGCAAGCGAGAACGAGGGTACCACGGTCTCTAATGAACGATAAACCCTCATTGACTTGTTCCGTAGGCACATACGATGGTGGTGAAGTTAGGAACAGCAGGGACCACGCATAGGAGGTCCAATGAGCAGCACAGCGAAGAGGCAGGTCGCGATACGGCTACTGCTTGCGGTATGCACCTACCTAGTTGTTGCGATACTTGCTGGGTTGTCGTTCTGGCGGCACGGCTCTACCACGGTGCCCGTTACACACGCCATTACTGGTGGAAGCACCTACATCACCTACATGGTTGAGCCAAACAGTTCCGTCTACCAAGACAACCCAGGTCCAGTCACTGTCATCCTCTTGCTGTTATTGGTGGTCGCCATTATCTCAACGCTCAGCGTGGTCTATCGGGCCGTGAAGCACTCGCCTAAGGTCGGCATTGTCGGAATGGTGATGGCGAGCGTAGTCGGGGCATTCTGTTTCGTAGGCATGGCCAGCGTGGGAATGTTCTTATTGCCGCTCGCGGGGCTTCTCGTTGTGCTGGCACTGCCGATGAGCAAGCTTGCAGAAGACCTGCACCCTTCTCGCACCTAACGCTGACAGGGATCATTAAATCGGTCAGATTCGGGTAGCAGGCGCCAATGCAAGGTGGCACTCCTGTCCCGTCGGGCCTCCGACACCAACAAAATGCGACCTCATGAGGCCGACCTCGCTGTAGATAACCTTCAACGGAATCGCCGTTCAACTGTTGTTTGCAAGTGGTGAAGGTCGGCGATCCAGACACGTTGGCAATCGTTGGTAACGCAGAACAGTGGAGTCGATGATAGACATTTGGCCTACTGGACTACTTGGCGCTGCGCGCCCGCTGCCGAGTTTCGAGGGGGCATTGATGAGCGAACAGTTCCGGGAAGATGCTTGGTGCACAACTTCTCATTGCGTCTTTCAAGCGTTTCTCATCGCGCCCTTGCGCGCGAAAGTTGGGCGAGTCATGCTGAGATCGTGACCAACATGGGCAAACGGCTTTCAGGATTGCTCGTCGTCGCGGTTCTAGCCGCGCTGGGACTACTGGGTACTGTCGCCAAAAGTCCTGCTGGCGCAGCGAGCTCCTATGGAAGCGGCGTCTGGCCCCTACTCATCGCCCCGGCCCAGCGTGAAGGGCTTTTCTATCTGCTGACGTCAGAGCCGTGTGGCGAGCAGCGTTGCCTTCGTCTATATCGCACGCGCGACGATGTAGATCGAACGTGGGATTCCGCATTGCGACTTGCTCAAGTCAGAATGCCTCCCTACGACCGGCTTGCACGAACGCCGCAGGGCACCGTGATGGCCATTGTCTTCACGACGCCCAAGATTGGTTACGTACTCGAGGGCAATTCTGAGGCGCAGGAGCTCTACGTCACAAGAAACGCTGTTCACTCGTGGCAACGGTCACCGATTCCCCACGGCGACACGATTTGGGGTCTCACCGCGACGAGCACGCACCTCTACGCCCTGTTCGCGCACAGCTCGTCTGCGAGACACGGGAGTTCCTACATAGACCTGGTGCACGCTCCCTTGCGCGCGACGTATTGGCGAGGTGTGAAGATTCCCTTTGGACAGTTCGGCGAGCAACCCCTTGGTCAAATGACCGGGTATGGCGAAATGGTGATGTTCGCTGAGACGTCGAAAAGTGGCGAGAAGATCTACGTCTCGCACAACGGCGGTCGGACCTTCGCTTCGTCAACGCACCCCAATTTGAGGAGTTCGACGGGCTGTGCTGTGGCGGCAGAAGACGTTCGTCGGGTGTGGGCAGTGTGCACTACGAAGTCGCGCGTGGCGCTTCATCTCACTGATGACTCCGGTTCATCGTGGAGCGTCTTCGTGCGTCAGCCTCACAATATTGAAGCAAGCGGCATCTTCGCCTTGACTAACACAAACGACTTTTGCTACGTCTACACGGGCGCCGCGAGGCGAAACATCGTTCGCCTCAATTTTGGGGCCAATCGAGAGCACATCGTCGGAACGCTCGGGTGTCGGAGCGTCGCGAGCATGACCTTCATGAGCGTGGGCCATGGCTACGCCGTATGCAACCTCGCCAACGGCGCCACGGCGTTGGATCGAACGACGAATGGGGGAGAGTCATGGCGACGAATTACCATCTCGCCGTCTTTGCACTAGAAGGTGCGCAATGTTGTAAGTGGTCAGAGCGCGTCCAAAAGGTTGCGGCTTTTTTGTGATGTCGGCCCGGCGAAACAGACTTGCACTCCATTCGACCGACTGACCAAGCGATAGGAAGTGGGGCCCCGCGTACCTGACTGCACCAAAACGGAGGTCTCCAACTTGGAAAACCAATTGAAGGGACGTTGTTGACTGAATTGAACATGGGCGTAGAGTGAGCGGTGATGAGCGAAACTCTGAGCAGTTCGACCTATCGGCTGTGGAGACGATTCATCATCTCGGTTATCGCAATCGCGCTGGTCATCGGGGCGTTACTTCTAACAATCCAGTTCACCGGATCGAGTCGGGTGATGTCGACGATGACGGGTACGGACTTTCTAAACCTCGCCCAGCGGGCCGCCAGTGAGAAATTCGTGGCGACCTATCTCGTTCGCGGTAACGATAGCCCCTTCATCTTCACTGGGAAGATCGTGCTCGCCAGTGACCCTGAGCTCTTGCCCAAGAATCCGCCTGAGAACAGTTCGGGGTACTCGGGGGCGGGAGAGTATTTTGCCTACGTCTTCAC
>JABBNY010000279.1 GCA_019352095.1 Acidobacteriota bacterium | reverse complement strand
CCCGGTCGAGGGACTCTGGGGCAACCTCAAGGGCACCGAGTTGGCGAACCTGTGCGTCGAGACCATCGCTGAGACCGAGTATCACGCGCGAAGAGGCGTTCGTCGCATCAGAAAGGAGAAGGACCTGGCGTTCGCATTTCTGCGCCACACCGGCCTTTCCTTATGACCAAACTGTCACTGTATTATACGAGTCTCAGTAAGTTCGTCGTCAAGACCGTCGAACTCTTCAGGAGCGCTAGGTGATGACCTGAAAGAGGGCGGCGGCCGCTTCGTTCCGCAGCGGCAAATACCCCACTTCGTCAACCTATGCCGATGTCGGCATAGGTTGACGAAGTTGGCTACCTACCGCTCAATCACGCCGACGCCAACATGGTCTTTCAGATGGTCTCGCGTCGCTACGAGAAGGGGTCCATCATCGTGACCTCGAACAAGAGTTTCGGCGAATGGGGCCAAGTATTTGGCGACGCCGTGCTGGCCTCGGCCATTCTCGACCGGTTACTGCACCACTGCGAGGTCATCTCGATCAATGGTCCGAGTTACCGCTTGAAGGACCACGTCAGTCCGAAGGGAGGTGACCAGAACCGCTCGTCTGAAGTTCGGCGGACCTACACGTTCGCATGTACTTCGTGCTACATATTTGGAAGTACGCGGACACCCTTGAGTTTTCGCCCCACCACGCGACCACTCCTCGTGCCAGCGGCCCTCACTCCGTCGCAAGGCGTCGAGTTCCCGAGCGACGTTGGCCTGGGAGATGTCCGTTGTGCTGAGCATCACGGCTCATTTTCGTCTCACCCCAGACCTTCGATTTCCCCCGAAGGCACGATTCTTGCGATCACGTGACGTTATCCCATAACTGGCGACGAATGTCACGCTAATGTGCGATGCCCAGCAACGCGGACAAGGGTCGCGTCGAAGCCCCTTACGCCAATTTCTCGACGGCGAGACGAGTCAACGGCGTTAGTGCACGCTATCAGATGTTACGCAGTCGTCAACCCCGACGGTTCGCTTTCGCGACGCCGCGTCCTATGCTCTGAAGAAGCTATTACTTAAGCCTGGTGTCCGCGCGCGAACACTTGAACTATTACCAGACAGAATGCCCAGGGAGGGCCAATGAAAAGATTGCCATCAATGCGTCGATGGGGAGTAGCCGCCCTCACCGGCGTGACCCTTCTCGGAGGCCTATCAATCGTCGAAGCCAGCGCCGCCTCGGCGGCCACGGCACCGACCGTCACAGCCACGTTCTCTTCGGGTGCGAGTGCCACGACGATCGCGGGTACCGTGACGGGCGGTGGTTCGGGTAATTCGTTGACGCTCGCCGTCGCCGGGACTCCGGCCGTCGGCGACAAGATCACGCTCACGCTCGCGTGCCCCTCGACGGGCACCGCAGCGTTCGCCGTCGTCACCGACACTGCCACCGCGGACTTCGGCGCCGCGACCCTTGGGACGAACAGCGCAGGTTGCAGCACGGCGACGTTCACCTCGACCGGTGTCGTGGCGAATCCGACGTTGGTCTTGAGCCCCCTCACCTACACCACGAGTGGCGTCACCTCACAGGCGCTGTCGATCTCGGGTACGTATGCGACGATCGGTCTGCCGGCGACCACCTTCAGCGTCCCCACGAACGCCAACGTGTTGTGGTTCAACGTGTCCTCGAACTCACCGGCGGTGACGTTGCCCACGACCGGTACCACTGCGGTGAGTCCCATCTCGATCACGGAGCCGGCGAACCTGCCGGGCGGTAACCTGGGCGTCGGTGGCACGATCACGTTGACGTTGCCCGCCACTGACACCTGGGGTGCGGGTACGAGCCTGTCCACAGTGGGCGCAACGGCGACCCTGACCGGGCAAACGACCCGTACGCTGACGATCACGGTCGGCACGGTGAGCAGTGCCGGTGGTTCAGTACTCTTCTCGCTGAGCAACGTGTCGGTCATCACTGCTGGCGCTCCCGTGGGAGCACAGAACCTGACCATCGGTTCGACGGTCGGAGCACTGCCCAGCGCGTCGGTGGGGTCGATCCTCGGAACGGCCACCACGATCTACGGCGCGAATGGCACGGCCGACGGCACCGTTGCGGCGGAGTTCGAGAACGCGTACCCGACGAGTAGCGGCGGCAACGCCAACGTCGTGTTGGCGACGGACGCCCCTTCGGCGAACGGGTCGGACGCACTCGCGGCGTCGTACCTCGAAGGCACGCTACACACGGGCCTCTTGATCACTCCCGCGACCAGCCTCGGCGCGGACGCTCGCCAAGCGATACAG
Source organism: Acidobacteriota bacterium (assembly GCA_019352095.1). Classification (GTDB taxonomy): domain Bacteria; phylum Actinomycetota; class Acidimicrobiia; order Acidimicrobiales; family RAAP-2; genus RAAP-2. The sequence goes on along the minus strand of JABBNY010000279.1, from coordinate 676 downwards.
CTCGAAGGCGTGAAGACGGTCTACGTCGTGGGTGGCCCGTTGGCCATCAGCCCGACAGTGATCGCGCAGATCAAGTCGCTTCCCGCGTACAACGTGGGTGGTTTGACCTTGACGGGAAGTAATGTCGCGGTGGTCGGACCGATCTACGGTAGTGACGGTACTGCGGAAGGCACTGCGGCGGCCATCGCCACTCGCTACGGCACCGCCTACGGCTCCGGCTCCTTCGCGGGGGCGTACTCCGCGTCGGGCGGTGTCTTCAACGACACCACCGGTGTCGCGTCGGCGTCCGGACCGACCTCGCCAGTGCCGACCGCGATCGTGGTGGCCAGTTCAGACTGGCAGGACGCGATGTCCATCGCCCCCGAGGCGTTCAACATGCGCTTCCCGGTCGTCCTCGCGGGACCGTCGACGAGCACGACACTCGGAACCGACGCCCGCGCCGCCCTGACGTCGCTCGCGGTGAAGCAGGTCATCGTGATCGGTGGTCAGTTCGCCCTACAGAACTCGGTGGAGGCGCAGATCGCCGCCATGAACGGGGGCATCTCCGTCCTGCGGATCGCGGGGATCGACGCGACGGACACGGCGGCGCAGATCGCGAACTTTGCGCTGGCGGCCTCGGGGACGGGTCTTGGTTGGACCGCGGGGAACCACGCGGTTCTGGCGAGCCACGTCGACT
>JABBNY010000278.1 GCA_019352095.1 Acidobacteriota bacterium | reverse complement strand
CTAGTCAGCAACATTATCCAACACGGTCGTGTGCCTATCATCTCAGTAAGTCCGGCCTGAGATTGCGTGAGACGACTCACGCCCAATGCTGCAGCTGTCACCGGATCCGTCGCGTCGGCCAGTCGGTCAAGGATCCGCTGCACTCGGTCGAGTTCATCAGGTTCATCAAACCACTCATCATCGTCACGTATTGCGTGGTTGAAGGCGACAACAACCTCGACCGAAGGCACTCTCAATTTGAATGCAGGTACTCGAGAAGTTCGCGATATTCGACAAGCCGCTCAGCCAGCCAGAGACGATCCTCCTCGCTGAGGACTTCTAGCGCCTCAGCCCTCTTCGACGAGGTGGGGTTGGTCGGGGACATGATGACATAGTACCCATACGCTGTGACAATCGCTACGGGCCACTATCTACTGAACCCGTACGCGTTCGTCTACCGCGTTTTGGTAGAAACGACTTCTATGCACGAGTTCCAATGCCGTATTGAAAATAGTCGGCAGTTTCGTGAATTTCTACATTGAGTCCAACTCGCTTGCACTTATCCTCTAGCACCGCCGCAGTCCAGAAGTTTTTGATGATGGTGAACTCCCGGCCATCATCGAGACGACGAGTCATCAATTCCTCATCTCTCGGAGGGAGCACGTGGTCTGCGGCTGTGCCGGTGTGCTCCTTACGGGCGTCCAAGAAGAACACCGTTCCGCCGCGAGTGAGCATGGTCACAACGTTGGCGAGGAATTCATCAATGCGGTCCACCGGAATGTGGCTTATCCAGAAGCAGAAGACCACCGCATCGAATTCCTGTGTGGGGTGCCACTCAAAGAGATCTGCCTCAATGAAGGTGACCTTCTCTGCCCAGTCACCCAAACGCTGCAGATTTAGCGCAATCATCTCGCTGGAGGCATCTACAGCGGTGAGATGAGCTACTCGATTGCATAGCTCTTCGGTCCAAATTCCCGTGCCGGAAGCTAACTCAAGAATGTTCTTCTCATCGAGTGGAAGGGTTGCGAGTGCCTGTCGCACCTCCTCCACCTGCTGAAACCAGCGTCGCGTGGCGTCCTCGCCACGGTCATAGCGTCCAAGGCGCAAGAACCAGTCGTCGTACTCGGTAGCACGCGCCCGGTAGTAATTGATCTGTTCAAGAAGCACATTCGCATTGTCAACGTCTGGAGACACTCGCCGATTCTCTCACCTGCCATCCTTGGCTATCAAACCGCATACCTACACACATTCGTCTAGAGAGTTCTGCCTTCAGTGACTCTGACTACGAGGCAACCTGCACGACTGCCACCTGCGCAGTCGGGGGTGGGACGACTTCGCCGTATTGGCGCATGACCTCGATGTGCATTTCAATGGCCTCAGCAATATTTGCTTTGACTTCCTCGAACGTCTTGCCCGTCGAGACACATCCATCAAGATCGGGAACCCACGCACCATAATTATTCGGAGAGCGCTCAATAACGACTGCGTACTCAATCATCGCTTTCTCCGTTCTAATCCAGCCTGCCTCATAATGCTACCGAGGAGTTCTCGGTGCAGATCGTCTCCCATTGCACCTGGCACCGTCACGGTGCCAGGCTTCGTTGGATGGTGATAATGACGATGACTCCCCCTGTGCCGTACCTGTACCCAGCCATCGCGCTCAAGTTCTCTAATGATCTCACGGACCTTCACTCACCACAATGGTCGGATGGTTTGGAGAACTAATTAGTGGTCGAGCGCAACAGTTCAACTACGCGAAAGCGCTCTAGGACTACCGGCGTCGCGTCGTCCAGGACAAAAGTTGCATGTCCAAGAGAATCGATCATTTCCTTACTGCGCCAGAAGCTTTCGTGGCCCCTGCGCCAATCGGACACCGTCGCGTGCCCCTCTCCCTCGCCCACTACATGTTGATAGCCCACTTCGCCAAGTGGAACGATGAGTACTTCCACCGTCTCAATCACGCATACAGGTTGATTATTGGAGTCAACCACTATTGAGCGCTGACCTACGCATGGCAACGCCGCATTCTCGATTTCGTACTCCAACGCGAGTGACGTAGTCGTCACTTTGCGACCGTCGAGGATGGCTCCTATAAGACGATCTCGAAGTGGACCAGGAAACGCAAACTCCGAACGAGGCAACTCGGAAGAGTTGTCAGAGAATACAATTTCGTTCACTCCAAAATCCTAAGCCGCGGCGGTCAGAGTCATATTCCCAGAGTGAGTACCAGACGAAACTTCCTGCGCATCAGTTTTCTATGAAAAAACGATAGACATTCGTAATCCGCTGGCACGTCCTAGTTGAGACCAAGTACCAATTCCAGAGCATCATCAATGGCCCACATCGTGTCACCGTGGAGAGTCATCACCGTCTCGCCGAGACGACTGGGGTCGAGTGCGGCAAGTTGCTCCACCAAGACCTTCGTGCGATCACCCAGAATCTCAATGACGGGTCGCACGGTGGCGTCTCGCGCAGCCGTCGAAGTGGGCGCGATCAACACCACCGATCGAGGCAACAACGCATCCGATTGAACGATGACGCCGAAACGGCGTCCGCGCTGCTCGCTCCCGACGCCCTTCGGAAGTCGAAGCTCAACGACGTCACCCCTCCGCACGCAACAACTCCATGAACTCCGCGACTTCTAACATTTCTTGTCGGTCGCCTTCGTCCGCTTCCAGTTCGGCCATTTCTTGGCGAAGTGCTTCGCGTCGTCGGACCTGTTGGGCGCTCTTCACCAGAGCGGTTCTGATGGCCTCGGAGCGCGAAAGGCCCGACGCCTCTAATTGTGCGAGTGCCCTCTGCGCTTCGTCATCGAGTCGTACTGAAATGGCGATCGTCATAAGGTAAGTGTATCACGATTTGTCATACACAAAGAATCCCTCCCTCCCACAAAGGTTGGAGGGCTTCAGGGTTCTACCAAAAAACGGTAGACATTCGTTTCGCGTTGCGCGAAGCCGACTTTGCGGTAGAGGG
>JABBNY010000277.1 GCA_019352095.1 Acidobacteriota bacterium | reverse complement strand
TCTTTCACTACCGAGACAAGAGTGACCTAGAAGTCGATGCAATCGTGCAACTGCCTGATAGCCGATGGGGAGCTTTCGAAGTGAAGCTGGGTGCTGCGCGAATCGACGAAGGTGCCGCATCACTATTGAAGCTTGCGTCGAAGATTGATATGACGCTGACCGGCGAACCGAGTGTGCTCGGTGTGATCACGCCAGGTGGTTACGGCTACGTTCGACCAGATGGGGTTGCGGTGATTCCGATGACGACGCTGGGCCCGTGATTGGAGGTGAGATGACGCGTAGGCGCTCTTTGGCAAAATGGCAACGGTCTCCGCCCCGGCGGTGTGAATCATGCCGGGCATTTGGTTCGTCCCACCCACACGACGTGTTGCCATAGTCCTCTCGCGAAGAGCGACTCCGTGCGAGGTCGCGGGCGACGCTGCATTGCGGCAGGTTCGAGGGGTTCGAGTCCCAAAGCAATTGCGGGCAAGCCATCGGTGACTAAGTTCATCCAGAGAATCTGGACCGCCAGAAGTGGAATCGGCTGTCCGACCAGGGGTGCGAGAAACATCACCCACAATTCCCCAACGTTGGTGCTCAAGAGGTAGCGAATCACTCTTCGGATGTTGTCGTAGATCCGACGACCTTCTTCGACGGCATTGACAATGGTCGCGAAGTTGTCATCGGCAAGCACCATGTCGGCGGCTTCCTTACTGACGTCGGTCCCAGTGAGGCCCGTCGCGATTCCGATGTCGGCTTGGCGAAGTGCTGGTGCGTCATTGACCCCATCGCCCGTCATTGCCACGACGGCCCCCTCACGCTGCCACGCCTCGACGATGCGGAGCTTGTCTAAGTGAGACACCCGGGCGTAGATCTTCACGCCGCGCACTCGCGCATCGAGTGCAACGTCATCGAGTCTCCTCAGTTCCTCTCCCGAAAGAATCTCTCCTTCAGCAACTTCAAGTCCAGTCCAACTCGCGACCGCCGCCGCGGTCGCGGGGTGATCACCGGTGATGATGACCGTCTGAATGCCCGCGTCATGGCATTCGACCAGCGCCGCCGACACCTCGGCACGTGGGGGATCAGTGATGGCGACTAAGCCAATCAGACTGAGATCCTCCTCGAGGTTTGAGGTGCGCTCGGTGACGATTCGATCCGCCAGTGCGAGTACGCGAAGTCCCTCACCGGCCCAACGCTCGAAAACATCACGGGCTGCGACAATCCCCTCCTCACCGACGATGAGTACCAAGGCGACCGACTCCAGCGCACCTTTGGTCAACACCAAGTACTCCCCGGCGTGACGGTACAGCGTCGTCATGCGACGACGATCGGAGTCGAAGGGCAACTCCTCGACACGTGGTCGCGCCGCGCGAAGTTCGGTGGCGTCGACACCACATTTGCCCGCCATCGCCATCAATGCACCCTCGGTCGGATCGCCTCTCAGCTCCCACGGCCCATTCGCCCGGTCCGGTGCTTGCAGCGCAGCGTCATTGCACAACGCAGCTACGGTGGCCCACCGATCCATGAACGGATCAGTGGCGACGTCACGAGGACCGGAGATCTCCCCCTCAGGCGAGTAGCCGTTTCCCGAGACGAGATATTCGCCGAGCGGCGTCCATGCTCGCACCACCTGCATGCGGTTCTGGGTCAATGTGCCCGTCTTATCCGTGCAGAACACGTCGACCGAACCGAGAGTTTCGACCGCGACGAGCTTGCGTACGAGTGCTCGTCGCTCAGCCATGCGTCGCGCGCCCAAGGCCAGGGCCACCGTGATCACGGCGGGCAACCCCTCGGGAATCGCGGCGACCGCCAAACTGACCGAGGTGACAAACATCTCTCGAGTCGGCTCACCTCTGATCATGCCGATAACAAAGATGAGACCGCAAATCGCCACCGCCCCGCCGGCCATCAATCTCGCCAAGTCACTCAGGCGGCGCTGCAACGGCGTGGATATCTCGTTGCGCACGGCGAGAAGATCCGCGACCAGTCCGAGCTCGGTGTCACTCCCCACGGCCACCACCACTCCCACACCGCGACCGAAGCTCACCGCCGTGCCCTTAAAGGCCATGTTGTGACGATCCGCAATCGGTGGCGCCTCGACAACCTGCAAGGGGGATGCGACTTTCGTCGCCGGCTCGGATTCTCCGGTCAACGCCGCTTCCGCGATTCGTAGTGTGTGCGTCTCGCTCAGACGAAGATCGGCGGGCACCAAATCGCCCGTGGCAAGCTCCACGACGTCGCCAAGCACGACTTCAGTCGTCGCGATTCGAGCCGATACTCCGTCGCGACGAACAATGATCTGGTCACCCTCGAGGAAGCGCAGGGCTTCAAGGGCGCGTTTGGCCCGATATTTCTGGATGAATCCCACGACGCCATTGAGCACGACGATTGCCGCGATAACGATGGTGTCGATTAGCTCACCGGTCAACGCGGTCACGACGCCAGCAACGGCCAGCACCAACACCATCGCATTGGCGAACTGACGCGCGAAGAGCATGACTGGCGACGACCGGCTCGCCACAGTGAGTTGGTTGGACCCGAATCGATCGAGCCGTCGCGCCGCCTCGGGGCCCGTCAGTCCGCGTTCGAGTTCAACACCGAGTGCTGACGCGACCTCGGTGGTTTCGAGGCTCCAAGGCGCGTCGAGCGCACGCGTCGCAGCGTTCCCGCTCGGCACCCCAACATGAAAACCTTCACTCGCGCCGAGACTCGCGCGGCCATCTGGCGTCGAGCCGGGGCGCGGTCGGACACTCACAAACCATTGCCGCGGAGGTGATCTCTCGATCCGAATCGTAAGTACGCAGTGAGAGCACCAATCACGAGGGCGACACCCGCACCGAGGAAGAATACGCGTTGTCCATCGGTGAAGTCGACGACGACGTCGACGAAGGCCACTGATACCACGAGGATGATCATGGAGATCACCCGGGCCTTAAGGTCGTTCAGATCACGCATTTCCAACCATGCGGGCATCCCGTGACCGT
>JABBNY010000276.1 GCA_019352095.1 Acidobacteriota bacterium | reverse complement strand
CATCCTCATTGGAGCGACGTCGTCCGCCTTTGGTCCGCTGCTCTCAACCTTCGCCCAACACTTTCATCTCTCGCTCGCCAGCGCCGGGTCGGTCCTCAGTGTCTACTTCATCGGAGGAGTGCTCGGTATTCCTCCCGCCTGGTGGGCAATGAAGAGGATCTCTGGTCGAGCGCTGCTCTCAACGGGCATGGTGACGATCGGCGTTGGCGCGCTCGCCGCTTCCGTGATGTCGTACTGGTCGTTCTTTCTCGCCGGGATCTTCGTGATCGGCCTTGGTTTCGGCGCCCTCGACATCGGCCTCAACTCTCTTCTTTCGCGCACCGCGCTTCGTGGGCGGGCCCAACGGCTAAGTGTTGCCAATGCCGGCTTCGGTGTCGGTGCGGTTCTGTGCCCAGTGGCGATAATCGTGGTGGGTCCGACCCACTTCGCAAATCTCTTCGCGGGCGTCGCCGCGGTGGCGATCGTGCTGGCATTTCTCACGGGTGGCATCGTCGCGCCCGCGACGCGGGTCGACGCACCACGCGACAGGTCCCAAGCGATAAACCCACGACGCAGGGCAATCCTCATCACGTTCGCCGGGGCACTCATCTTGTACGTCGCCGTTGAGTCGAGTACCGCGGGTTGGATCGCCGCACAATTACACGACGAGGGCTACTCGAAGTTGGTGGGCAGTCTCGTCACCGCGGGTTTCTGGAGTGGTCTCGCTCTTGGTCGCTTCCTCGGTGGTCCACTGCACCGACATTTCTCTCACCAGAAGTTGATCCTGGGCGGCCTGACGCTCGCGGCCCTCTTCTGTCTCGCAGCGCTCTCGAGAACGTTGGCACCCGTGGCCTATCCGCTCTTGGGTCTCGTCGTCGCGTCGGTCTTCGCCATGGGACTGCTCTGGTACACGACACTCATCCCCAACGACAATGACGGCCTGAGCTTGATGTTCCTGATGATGATGCTCGGCGGTGCAGCCGGACCCGGCTTGATGAGCGTGTTCGTATCAGCGTTTGGCCTGCACGTCGTCCCACTGGTCATCGCGAGTTACGCCGCACTCGATTTCGCAGTCTTTCTCAGTGCTCGCCGCTTCACGCCCTTCCTGGAGACGTCGCGTCGTTGACGTCGCGTCGCTGACGCGTACGCGAGTGCTCAGATAGGGCGCGCGTGATCTTTTCGGCCACGTCATGGGGCACGCGATCGACTCTCACAATTCGCCCACTCTTAGACGTTGATGAGGGAACTCACATCCCTCTCACAAGTGCGCTCTCTACTGTGACATGTGTTCTTGTGAAAGGAGAACCCGTGAGAAGAAGGTCCACTCGCATCGCCACCGGCGCCGCACTCGTTGTCATCCTCGGTCTCGGCACACCGGTCGCTGCATTCGCTGGCTCGACAACCACGACCGGTGCCACCACCGACACGAGCGCGTGGTCGACTTTCCACGTTGCCTGGAGTTCGTACGTGAACGGTCTCAAGTCAATCAACGCAACGTACCGGGCGTCGGTACAAAGCGCTGACGCCACGTTCCGCAGCGCCATGAGTGCTGCGAGCACCACGGCGCAGCGACAGAGTGCGCGTCTCGCACTCGACACCGCGCTCGAGGCGGCCATCAACGTACGCGTCTCAGCGATCACGTCGATCGGCAATCCTCCCGCGCCACCCGCGGGTTACGTCGGCACCGCGTTCGTGAGCGGTCTACAGTCGGCCAACATCGCGTTTCGCACCTCGGTCGCTGCCGCCCAGAGCTCGTTCGCCCAAGCGCTCGCCAGTGCTTCAACTCCGTCAGAGCGCGCCACGGCCCGCGCGGCACTGAAGACTTCGATCGCCAGCGCCATGACCACTCGTGCGGCGGCCCTTACCGCGCTCGGCAGCCGACCCACACACCCCGGCCACCAGGCATAGAAAAATAGGACCCCGCTCAAAGTGGTCCACGATCTCGACCAGGGCGGACTGCATCGGTAATGACGATCAGGTGGCGCTGCACTCGTGACCCGTCTCAGCGCGCCAGTTTGCGCTGACGTTTGGCGCGATACATGGCTTCATCAGCGTCTCGAAAGAGATCAGCGAGCGTGCCCATTCCGTCCCAGGATGACGCGCCAAAGGAGCATGAGACCCCTTCGGGCATGAGTGTTTCCAATCGCTGCATGACCTGAACTATCTCCTGGGCATCGGTCTCGGGGGCGAGAAAACCGAACTCGTCGCCCCCGAGTCGCGCTACGAAATCTCCGCCGCCGCGCACTCGCTGACGCCAGGCGTCAGCGAGCAGACACAAGAGTTCATCCCCCGCCTGGTGACCGTCACGATCATTCACCATCTTGAAGTCATCGATGTCAATAACGACCATGGAGAGAATCGTGGTATTCCTTTTCGCCCGCTCGAATTCCTCCTCGGTGCGCCGATCCCAAGCGCGCCGATTCGGCAACTTCGTCAGTGGATCGAGATCGCTTGATTGGCGAAGCATCGACACCAGTCCCACGGTCACGAAACCGAGCACCAACCCCGTACCGACGAGCGGAATCCACATACGTGTGGCTTCCGCCGGGGCCGTTGCCCGAAAGACGACGACTGCGTACGCCACCGACACGTAGAGCCAATAGAAGAGGAATGACCGCAGCGACAGGTACAGCGCTGCGAAAAAGACGATCCAGAGAAAGAGGAACCCGAACTCCACGTCGACACTTGGAATGACCACACAGACCGCGGCGATGAGCGAGATATCGATGACGAGGTCGGTGTGCAGCGCCCACTCGGGGATGCGCGCGCCGAAGTAGAGGTTCACGACCGATTGACGAGGATTCCGGAAACTCCCCACTCTCGATCATCGAAATTCCCCACTTGAGAGCTGCAGCGGGTTGTTGCTGAGACTACTTCGTGTTGGGTGAGTGCACCGCCTTTCTGGTCGCTTCGGAGCGAGCGCGGTGACTGCGCATGCGGTAACTCTCGCCATCGATGTTGAACACCACGCTGCGGTGAAGGAGCCGGTCCAACATGGCGGCCGCCA
>JABBNY010000275.1 GCA_019352095.1 Acidobacteriota bacterium | reverse complement strand
GACACCGGGCGATTCTCTTGACGCGCTCTTGATCAGCACGATCCCCGGGCGAATCTTGCTCGGTCTCGAGGCGCGTCGGCGCGGAAATGGTGGGCCGATCGCCATCGTCCCCTGTGACAACCTGCCCAACAACGGATGGGTGCTGCGCCGGGGGTTGACGCAGTTGGCCGCACGGGTTGATGCGGAGCTGGCCTTCTGGATGGAGGAGAACGTCTCATTCGTCTCGACCAGCGTTGACCGCATCACGCCGCGAACGACCGAAGGCGACATCGCCCTGGTGCAAGAGGTGACCCGGTGGATCGATGCAGTACCCGTCGTGACCGAGCCGTTTGCCAGTTGGGTTCTCTCGGGTGAGTTTCCGGCCGGCCGACCGCGGTGGGAAGACGCCGGTGCCGTGTTCGTCGAGGAGATCGAACCCTATGAGCGAAGAAAACTTTGGCTCTTGAATGGAGCGCACAGCATCCTCGCCTACGTAGGGCTCGATGCGGGTCACGTCACCGTTGCCCAGGCGATCGCTGATCCGCACTGTCGCAGTGTGGTCGAATCGTTTTGGATCAGCGCGCGACACCACCTTCCCGAGGACCTCGATCTCGACGAGTACTGCCGCCAGCTCATCGAGCGATTCGAGAACTCGAGAATTGCGTACCACTTGGAGCAGATCGCGTCGGACTCGGTGATGAAGTTACGCACGCGAATAGCTCCCGTGGTCGTCGCGGAGTCGCACGCGGGGCGCGACTGCTTCGCCGGAGCCCAGGCCATCGCCGCGTGGGCTCGGTGGATACTGGCCCACGGTCCGTTCCCCGACGCCGACATCCTCGCGGTGAGCGCACTACTGGACGGGGGCCCTTCGGCCGTGGTCGAATTGATTCGTCTCGTCGACCAGCAACTGGTCGAGCTCGGGACCTTTGTCGAGCGGGTTGCGCAGCTGGTCGACGACGGCGACGACCTCGGTGGCGCCTCGAAGTCCTGACCCCTAACAACTGGAGAAGATTGAAATGAGTATCAGTTCAGCCGACGTCATCGTCACGAGCCCGGACCGCAATTTCGTGACGCTGAAACTCACGACAGAAGAAGGGCTCACCGGGCTCGGTGACGCGACACTCAACGGTCGAGAACTGGCGGTGGTGAGCTACCTTCGCGACCACGTCGTCCCGCTGCTGATCGGTCGTGACGAGCGCAACATCGAAGACACCTGGCAGTTCCTCTATCGAAGCGCCTATTGGCGTCGAGGTCCGGTCACCATGGCCGCCATTGCAGCAGTCGACGTCGCCCTCTGGGACATCAAGGCCAAAGCGGCGGGGATGCCGTTGTATCAGCTGCTGGGTGGTGCGTCACGGCGCGGACTCTTGGCGTACGGCCACGCGTCGGGCAAATCACTCGAGGAGATCTTCGACAGCATCCGTTCACACCAGGAACAGGGATATCGTGCCATCAGAGTGCAGGCCGGTGTCCCGGGACTCAGGTCCATCTACGGCATCGCGTCGAACGCCACCTCCGCAGGCAACGTCGGGGTCCGTTACGACCATGAACCGGCGCAACGTGGTGCGCTACCCGCAGAAGAGGACTGGGACACGCGCAGTTACCTGCGTCACGTCCCCACGGTCTTTGAGGCCGTTCGTCACGAATTCGGCCCGGAACTGCCGCTGCTGCACGACGGTCATCACCGCATGACACCGATCCAGGCCGCTCAGCTCGGTAAGTCGCTCGAACCCTACGACCTGTTTTGGCTCGAGGATTGCACGCCAGCCGAGAATCAAGAATCGCTGCGGCTGGTCCGTCACCACACGACAACGCCGCTGGCGATCGGGGAGATCTTCAACACGCTGTGGGATTACCAGCACATCATCCAAGAACAACTCATTGACTATGTGCGCAGTGCGGTCACGCACACCGGCGGCATCACCCATCTCAAGAAACTCCTCGAATACGCCGCGCAGTATCAGATCAAATCGGGAATGCACGGACCCACGGACGTCTCACCGGTGGGCATGGCCGCCGCCATGCACCTCGGTCTGTCGATTCACAATTTCGGTATCCAGGAGTACATGAAGCACGGCACCAAGACCGACCAAGTGTTCGAGCAGTCCTTTACGTGGGAGAACGGACTCCTGCATCCCGGCGACAACCCCGGATTAGGGGTCGAGCTCAATGTCGATGAGGCGGGGAAGTACCCGTACGAAGCGGCCTACCTTCCATACAATCGCTTAGCTGATGGTACCGTGCATGATTGGTAAGTAGTCATTCGCCGGTGACGCGCAGTCGCGCGACTGCCCCCATGGCTCGTTGTCTCGACAGAGCCACGCTCGCTCGCTCGAGTGGCAAAGGTGAGTGTGCCACGATGCGTGGCGCGACGATCGCCCTCGTACAAGGGTCGCGCAGCGGGCCGGGTTTACAATGTCATTCGTCGACCAACGCGTTGATCCATCGTTGACGTGCGATGAAGGACCAGAGGGACGCCGATGCCAACCGATACGCCGATGAGAATAGCCATGGTGGGACTGGGCAGGATGGGCGCCAACATAGTCCATCGCCTCGTGCGCGACGGACACGAGTGCGTGGTCTATGACGTCAACCCCGCGGCGGTGCGCGCGATGGAGGGTCCCCGCATCACCGGGGCCTCGTCACTTGAAGATCTGGCGAGCAAGCTGGAACGGCCCCGTGCGATCTGGCTGATGCTCCCCGCAGCGATCACGCAGCTCGCGCTCGACGAATTGGTCGAGCACCTCGACCCCGATGATGTGGTCATTGACGGCGGCAACTCGTTTTACCAGGACGATATCCTGCGCAGTCGGACGTGCGCACAGCGTGGGTTGCACTACGTGGACTGCGGGACGAGCGGGGGTGTGTGGGGACTCGAGCGCGGCTACAGCCTGATGATCGGTGGCGAGGACGATGTCTTCGCACGACTTGAGCCGATCTTCAAGACAATCGCACCCGGCGACGACGGCGTCGCGGCGACACCGAACCGCACGCGAACCGACGGCACC
>JABBNY010000030.1 GCA_019352095.1 Acidobacteriota bacterium | reverse complement strand
ATCGGCGTCCCCGGATGGCCGGAGTTCGCCTTCTCCACCGCGTCGATGGCGAGGGTGCGGATGGTGTTGATACAGATCGTGTCGAGATCACCGGACGGGCGATGTGGTGTGGTCATCGTGACCTTTCTTTTTCGGTTGGTGGTACGTCGAATATGGGTTGCTAGGGCGGGGAGCAGGACGGAGTCGAGACGGGGTGTGGAGATGAACGACAACGACCACCACGGCTCTCTCGACGCTGTGCGCGCTCGTGGGCTCGACGCCACGCCTCAAGCACTCGGTGACGCTCGCGTCAGCGACAAGCCGGCCAGCCCCGACAAAGGAATGCTCGTGGGCCACTTCGTTCCGATTGGTGATCCCAGCCAAGTTGCGCAGCGGCTCTGCGTGACAACCTGGGTGGTGGAGCATGGCATGTTCACACCCGCCATTGTGAGTGACATTCTCATCGGCCAGGGCAATCAGATGCACCTTCACCGCCCCGGCGATTGTCGTGGCGAGGATGGGGTGACTAGCGAGGGTTCTGCTGAGCCCAGGGGGGGTCACCATTTGGCCGAGCGACCCTTGTCGAGGCACTGCCCGCCCGCTCGTCACAGCCCGGGGGATTCGTCTTCGAGCGAGCCCAGCACGTGTGCGCCCCCCGCTGTCTCGAGTTCAGCCACCGAGTAGTGGCCGCTCGCCACGCCGACCGACACGGCGCCCGACGCGTTTGTTGCCTTCATGTCGTGGGGGGTGTCACCTACTACGTAGACCTGAGACAGGGCCAGCTGGTCGTGTAGCCGGGTGGCCTTGTCAATAGCGAGCCCGGTGAGCTCGGTGCGGTCAGGAGAGTCCGAGCAGTAGGCGCCAAAGACGAAGAACCGGTTCAGGTTGGCGGGGACCAGTTTGGTACGCGCCGCACCCTCCATGGCGCCAGAGACGAGGCCGAGGATGACGCCGGCTGCTCGTAATCGGTGCAGAATCTTCTCGGCGCCGGGGAGCACCCGGTAGCCTTCGGAGCGTCCGATGTCGTCCGCCAGGTGTAAGAGATATTGGGCGTAGAGGCGACTGAGTTCGTGGTCGCTCGGGTCTCGACCAAGCACGGCGTTGAAGGTGGCGCGGGCCACCTGCGGGTCGGTCTCACCCGCTGAGCTGTGCTCGCCAATATCGGCGGGAATGCCGTAGAGCTTGTCGAACGCGGCCTTCCAGCTGCGCATCCCTGAACCACCAGTATGGACGAGCGTCTCGTCCACGTCGAATAATATGACAACTGGTGGCGCGGCTTCGATGTGTGATGTCATGTCAAGACTCAGGCCTTCTTCTCGTCGTGTCCACCAAATCCTTTGCGCATCGCGGACAAGACCTTGTCGGCGAAGTCGTCGAGGCCACGAGAAGCGAAGCGTGAGTACAACGCGGTGGTGAGCACCGGCACCGGCACCCCCTCGTCGATCGCCGCGATCGAGGTCCAGCGTCCTTCACCCGAGTCCGAGACCCGCCCCGCGTACTCCGCCAAGTCGGGTGCGTCAAAGAGGGCGGTTGCGGTCAAGTCCAATAGCCACGACTCGATCACGCTGCCACGACGCCACACCTCGGCGACCGCTGTCGTGTCGATGTCGAACTGGTAGTACTCGGGCTGTTCCATCGGGGCGGTCTCGGCGTCCGCGTCGTCATGGCGCTGACCGGCGTTGGCGTTATGCAAAACGTTGAGGCCCTCAGCGAAGGCCGCCATCATCCCGTACTCAATGCCGTTGTGGACCATCTTCACAAAGTGTCCGGCGCCGTTGGGGCCGCAATGCAGGTACCCGTGCTCTTCCGTGGTGGACCTGCCGGTGCGTCCCGGCGTGCGCGGAGCCGAGTCCATACCGGGCGCAATGCTCAAGAAGATCGGTTCGAGGTGTTTGACGACTTCGCTCTCACCACCGATCATGAGACAGTAGCCCCGGTCGATGCCCCACACGCCGCCACTCGTCCCACAGTCAATGTGATGAATTCCTTGGCTGAACAGATTTCTGGCACGGGTCATATCGTCTCGGTAGTACGAGTTCCCGCCGTCGACGATCATGTCGCCTCGTTCCATGTGGCTCGCGAGGTCGTCGATGGTCTTGCCGGTGATCTCACCCGAAGGCACCATGACCCAGACCGCCCGGGGCGCTGACAATTTCTCTATGAAGTCAGCCATCGAGTTCGCCCCCGTGGCGCCCTCGTTCTCGAGATCCTTGATGGCGTCAGGGTTTACGTCGAAGACAACGCACGTATGACCGTCGCGCATCAGGCGCCGAACGATATTCGCGCCCATCCGTCCGAGCCCGACGACGCCGAGTCCCATTGGCTTCTTTGTGGTCATAATCTGCATCTCCTTTGTGATTGCGTCTTGACCCTCGTCATCAATTACTGGATTCCGAAGTCGCGAGCCACGACAACTGCCACGGCGTGTGACCTCGCAGAAGGTCGCTGGCACTCTGTGGCCCCCACGACCCGCGTTTGTACTGCACGACGGCGGGCGGTTCGTCGATGAGCGGCTGCAAGACTCGCCACGTCTCTTCGACCACGTCCTCGCGGGTGAAGAGCGACTGGTGGCCCTTTATCGCGTCGTGAAAGAGACGCTCGTAGGCACCGGGGGGCTTGCCCAACTCGTGGACAAAGGAAAGGTCCAAGTGCACGTCCCGAGACGCCCGACCGTCGGGACCCTTCGACAAAAGAGTCATTCGCACGCCGGAATCGGGCTCGACGCGAATGATCACCTGGTTCGGATTGGTGTGCTGGGGAGCGTCCAGATATCCGTCGTACTGACCGCGCACACAAGCAGTCGGGTCGACGTCAGCCATCGCTCTAAACACCTCGACCTTCTTGTCCCACAGCGCCGCGTGTCCAGGCGCCGTCGGCGCCTCCATGGCGATCATCGCCACGACCTGTAAAAGGTGGTTCTGGACCACGTCGCGCAACGCGCCGACGGGATCGTAAAAAGCGCCACGGTTCTCCACGCCGAAATTCTCGGCCAACGTCACGTACACACCGGCCACGTGCTCGCGGTTCCATACCGGCTCGAGGAGCGTGTTGGCAAAGCGCCGGTACGAGATATCTGTCACCGGCTGCTTGCCTAAGAAGTGATCGACACGGAGAATCTGATCTTCGTCGAGCACCTCGTGAAGCTCGGCGTTGAGCGCACGCGCTGACGCGAGGTCGTGACCGAAGGGCTTTTCAATCATCACCCGAGCGCCGTGAAGGATGTCGGCTGCGCCGAGTAACTTGACCACCGGTGCGAACAGTCCGGGTGGTATCTCTAAGTAGTACAGCGGGTGTGAACTCTTCCTCAGTTCCCCAGCGAGCGCCTCGTATGTCGCGGGATCATTGAAGTCGCCTCGTACGTACCAGAACCGTTGTGCCAGTCGGCCAAATACCTCTTTCTCGACCACTTCGTCACCCGACTCCAATGCCGCGAGTACTGAGGAGCGCAGGTGATCGATGGACCAGTCATCGACGGCTACGCCGATGACTGGAAACGTCAGTTCACCGGCCAACTCCAGTTGGTACAGCGCTCGAAACGTCATCTTCCTAGCGAGATCGCCCGTAATGCCAAAGATGACGAGAGCGTCCGCAGCGTTCGGCGAATGCTGGTTCACGTCAGCTGTGCCTTGCGTACCGGGACGCACGCCGTGCAGGTTCCAGTCACGTCGCCAACACCCGAATAATCGTCGCCGACAGAAGTCCGGGGGGCGAACTCCTGTCGGCGAACGGTCTTTCGCGCCCAGAACTGCGACGGACTTCTCACGTCGTCAGGGCACTTGCGGAATTCTTTGGGAAGGTCGACCTGACGCGAACGCAGCGTCGGCGCTATCGATTTCAGTACGCCATCCATGGAGTCCATTGCGCACGCTTTCCTATCAAAACCGACAATTGTCGGTCGAGCAAGAGGCGGGGTCTGGGCGTCTTAAGCCGAGCGTACTACCGTTGCAGTCGAATTATGGAAGTCTTATAAATCCGGGTCGGGTTCAACGAACGTGAACACTCCTTCATAGAAAGAGCGCGAAGGTACTGATGGATACGAGGTGTAAAGCACTTCGCGCGTAGTGGTTTCCAACACGAGCAGGCAAGGAGCGACCGTGAGGGTTGATCTCAAAAGTGGTCGACCCCATTGCACCGATTCCGTATCTTCGACGTAGGGCCCACGGTGATTTTTTGTCTGCCTCGGACAAGGTTGAGCACACTTCGAGTTTCCATCGTGAATTAACGCGTGGTTTCGTCGTTGAGCAAACGTCACGAGCTGCGCACGAAAGCGAGAACTTCAACCTGCGAAATCTCTTTGTTCGAATTGAAAATTGTTGCGGTGTGACGGTCGAAGACCAACGTGATGATGACAAGTTTGCACGCTCCGTCGCCTTCTAACGGCCGAGGCCACTCTCCATCGGTGACCTCGGCCGCGACGTCGCTGCGTTCGAGGTAGTCGGCTTCGAAGTGGGGGGGGTGGTCGAGGTTCAGGGCGTCGCTCAGATAACTCGGTGAAGGACCGCAGGGTCGCCTTCATCATGCGCTAGCCAATGTGTCGGTTGGACTACGCAGATGCTGCTTCGGTCTGAGTCATTTGCCGAAGCGTAACTCGGTTTTACCTAGGCACCACGGTTCAATGGAGATCGTCGGATGATGAATGACGCGAGAAATCTTTCGTAGGCACTCTTGCACACCGTGTATAGGTGCGCGGCTAATGCGTCCGGGCCGGGATCATCCGCGCTACGTCACATGGTCATCGCTTCTTTTGAAGCGGGTAGACGGCTCCGTGAGGTCCGCCACGAGCAAAGCCCGGGCGCACGCCTGTCGTAAACCCTCCGCCACTCTTGTTACCGACCGCGGAGAGTGGTGTCGCGATATCTTCTAATGACTGTTGTTCCGCCGCAATGCCGAAGACCAATTCCATAACACCACCAAAGATCATGACGCCCGCCCCAACGAGATAGGCGTAGAAGAGCCCGCGGTGGCTGTCGACCAGCCCGCCGTAGATGTTCGGTCCGAGTGCGCCAAAGGCCTGCGCGATAGCGAAGAAGATGGCGATGGCCTTCGCGCGTACCTCGAGGGGGAAGATCTCGCTCACGGTGAGATAGGCCGCGCTGGCGCCCGCTGAGGCGAAGAAGAAGACCAATGACCACGCGATGGTCTGGGTTAGCGCGTCGAGTTTGTTCGCGTCAAAGGCCCACGCGCTGAGTGCTAAGAGTACTCCTGACAAGAGGTACGTGGAACTGATCATGAAGCGTCGACCGATGGTGTCGAAGAGTCGCCCGAGTATGAGCGGACCCGCCAGGTTCCCAATGGCGAAGGCGATGAAGTAGTACGGGATCGAACCGCTCGACACGTTATACACCGTCGAGAGGACCAGTGCGTAGGTGAAGAAGATTGCGTTGTAGAGGAATGACTGGGTGATCATCAGACTCGCTCCAAGGATGCTTCGTTTGGGCATCTCCTTGAAGAGGACCTTGGCGAGGCTGAAGTAGCCCAGGTCGGTGATGGGATTGATCACGAGGGTGTCGTCGTCGTTGAGCGCCGCGAGTTCGCCGTGGCCCGCCGCCTGTTCCTCCATATGTTTCATGGCTGCTTCGGCTTCTTTTTGTCGGCCGTGCATGATGAGCCACCGTGGGCTCTCTGGCAGGTTGCGTCGCACGAAGATGATTGCGAGCGCAAGAAGCGGACCGAGGAGAAAACCAATCCTCCAGCTCACCGTGTCACTGAAGTGATTAAGGATGTAGATCTCGGCGAGTGTCCCGATAAGGGCTCCGCCCCAGTAGGTTCCGTTGATGCCTATGTCGACTCGACCTCGATAGCGAGCGGGGATCATCTCGTCGATTGCCGAGTTGATGGCGGCGTATTCGCCGCCAATACCCATGTCGGCGATGAACCGAGTTGCGTAGAGGAAGATCACCCAGCCCGTGCCGTGACCGAACGTGGCAGCGGTCAGCCCTGATCCGATGAGATACACGCCGAGGGTGACCAGGAACAGTCGACGTCGACCGAGCCGGTCCGAGAGCCTACCGAAGATAAGCGCTCCGAATACTTCGCCCAACAAATAGACCGACGCGATGTCGCCCACTGCCCGGTTGGACATGTTGAGCGTATTCGGCCGATGGAGAATATCGGCGACATCGCTCGCGATCGTAATCTCGAGGCCGTCGAGTACCCACGCAATGCCGAGGGCGATAACCATGCGCGTATGAAAGGGGGACCAGCGAAGGCGGTCCACGCGCGCGGGAATGAGCGTGCTGATTGGTTCCGTTTCTATGGTCGCCACTGCGTATACCGCCCCTGATAAGTGAGAAACTTTCCTTGAGAAGGAGTGCGGGGTCTTGGCGTCTTCTCAGGTACGTTAACTCGCGCCCATGCCATGTGTCAATGACTTCGTGACGATGACGCTCGAGTAGTTCGTAAATCTTCGTGCGACGGTAGAAGCCATCGAGCGTTATTCACCAAAGCGTGTTCAGGCGTCGAAGCCGCTAAGTTGCAACGACTTCCCGGGCGCAGCGACGACAATGCTCGAGGTACGCGCGTTCGTGGTCCACAAGCAAGTCCGCCACGCCGACCCAACAACCGCGACGGACTTATTGCGGTGCTGTGAGCGCTCGCGTCGCCACACCATTCTCGACGAGGGGTCCATCTGGCGTGCATGTGCGATGTCGACTACCGAGGCCACGTAGGAGGTCCACCCTTAAGGATTCGTTCGTTGTGGTGGTTTCAGGCGCAAGTTTCAGGTCTTGGGGGAGGAGTTCGTGGATGAACATCGGAGTGTCTAGTAGCCGAGACGCCCGCATGCGCTCACCCAAGAATGGCGAGAGGTGGCGTGCATCGCATGGGTAGGTGGTTGGACCTCGTTGTCCGCGTCCGCCCACGCGACTCCTAGCGGCACGCTAATTTCGCGGCCATGCTGTCCGCTCGATTCGACCGCAGAACTGCGATGTCAGCAACGCCGTTAGCAACGAGCGGTTCAACCCGGGCCATTGAGGATATGGCACAAATTCGATCTTGCCTACGATTCGACGAGCACGCCTTCATATCCCAAGTGGCGCCTCCACCCTTGATCACAGCACTCGCACATGGTCAAGCATTCAAGGGATTTACTTTTGCAGTCAATCGGGCAGTGCGATACCCAATGGCCAAGTTGGTCGTTACTCGTGTTGGGCGAATGCCGTTGATTTTCGATGGCCAGGTATTCGTTACGGTCCCGTGTAACTAACTGTGAAGCCGGTGCCATTGACCGCACTTGGTACCGAGAGTGTCACACCGTTCTGCACAATCTCCACACCATCACTGGTGGGCAGTGACCAAGAAGAGAGATTGGTTTCAAGATTGGTGAAGCCCACCGACCCGTAGTTAGCAAAGGCCGACATCGAACCACTACTCGCATTTGTCGGATCTTCCATAATCCACTCTGTCGTATAGCCACCCGAATACGACAAACCTGTCGTGTCCCCTTGAACATCGCCGATGATCGTGTTGTTTGCGATTGTGGTTACGTACCAACTATTGCCGGTTTCCATAACTCCCTGAAGACCGGTGGTGAGGTCTTGCACTACGGTTACCCATTGCCCGCTACTGCTTTGGTACACCTCCGCAACGATTGAGTCACCGGGGCTGACCGTAAAGTTTGAGAACATCTCTTCGTTATTAGGGGTGCTGGGAACCATCTCCCACCAACCCGAGTCCTGTTGGACCCCGTTGACGCAATTGTCTGTAATGCCGGTTTGCAGGAGCACGCCTGATGAACCGCCAGTGGACCAACCCCAACCACCCGTGCCGACCCACGTTGCAGAGTTGCCATTTGGCGTGCTGGCGCAGTTGAGGGTGGGCACGGTCCATTGGCCAGAAGCAGACGTGACGATGGTGCTGGTGGGTAGGACGTACCCCGACCAGTTTGACGAGACTTGCCCCAAAAACGATGTCGAAACTGGCGTAGCCGTCCACTGTGCGTAGAGGATGACACTCGCAGCGAATCTGTAGGTGGCACCGTCGGCGTAACTTGTGCCGCTTCCGTTCGAGGCGGTGTTCCAGCCGGTGAAGTTGTAGCCGGTGCAGGTGAAGGCGTTGGGCGTTAGGGGAGCGGAGGTGCCGAGAGTCTCGCTCTCACTGGGCATGGTGCCCGAACAGCCGTTGGCGTTAAAGGTGACAGTGGCTGTGACGGGACGGGGTGGTTCGGGTATTACCGCGTTGGAGCGAGCGGAGAACGGCCCTCGACCGAGTTGATTGACTGCTGCCACGGTGAAGAAATACGTGACACCATTCTTCAAGTTATGTAATGAGCAATCTGAGAAGCGACACGTGTATCGCCGATTGGCCGGATGAACGTCAACGACGTATCGCGTGACCCGGTATCCGCCGATGGACGCCGGGGGTGCGAAAAGTACGGTCATCGAATGATTTCCTGGCACGGCCCTTACGTAACGAGGGGCGGACGGATGTGTACCCCTCGTCGAGGCCGTCGCGGGCGAGATGGTGACCATGGACAGGGCGAGGAAAATGAGGACGACCGAAAGCACGCCGCGCTTAAGGAGTGCCGTGTCACGTCTCGGCGACGAGATCGCCGACCAAATCCTTCCACTCATCGAAGCGGCCACCTCGCCGAGTACCTTGGATCGTAGTTTTCCTTCACGATTCACAACCTACGGGTACTTTGTGACACAAAGTTCGCGAGACCTCCCCAGAACCAATTCGTGTAACTGACCACCAACGCCTCTCCGCTGGGACAGATTTGCCAGAGCGGACCATTGAAGTGGTGGAGTTAGGAACTCCGCAACCTTCCATGGGGCTGTTGGAGGTTTGGTTGACACTCTGACCTGCCCCACGGCTTGGATCTCCTTGACCCTGGTGGTGCCAGGGAAGTCTCAACTCGCCAACATCACCAAATGTTCACTTGCCAAGACGCGACGCCCCTCTTGATCAGTTGAGCGGCACCGACTACTCCTCGTTTCCAGCGGGGCATGCTGTCGCCACTGTTGGTTGTACGGTGTGAGAAAGGACGCCGAGACCCCGCACCCTTGAGAGTCAGTCACACCCTTGGATTGAGAAGAGAGTGCGAGGTGGGTTTGTTCGGCGTTGAATTTGCTTGGCTGATGCCATGGATTCGCGGCGGGGCCACGATGGTAAGCGAACCTGTTCGCACGCCGAGCATCACCGCAACTGTTCCAACTTCCCATTCCGAGATTTTGTGGTCAGTGAACCCGGTCAGTGTCAATGATCGAAAGGTGAGTTGAAAATGTACATGGGAGGCAGTCTCGTCATGTTGATTACCATCGCCATCCTCAACGTCGTGCTTGTTCGACGTTGAGTCCCCTGAGTCACGAGTGAGGTGGCACCAATGAGTAAGCACAAGGCTCATCACCACACCGATCACGCGACGTCTGCGATTCATCGAGTCCGTCCGCGATGGTCAGTGCGTAGGGGTGCATGGACAAGAGACCGCTCCCCATCGTCACCGTTGACTCCACTCGTTCGGAGTCGAACCTCTGACGCGCTTCGAGGGCAAGGAGCGGTCATCGTCCCCGTAGCTTTCAATCGCCCAGCGCTACCTTTTGGAGGTGCGCAGCGTGACGCATCGTAGGTCCCGGGTGGACGACGGAGCGACGCCGACGCCTGACGGACCGATCTGGCGGACGTACCTGCGCTCGATGGGGCCCGGACTGGTCACGGGATCGTCCGACGACGATCCCTCGGGAATCGCCACGTACTCCCAGACTGGGGCGCAATATGGGGTGTCGCTGTTGTGGGTCGCCCTCCTGACCTTCCCACTGATGGCCGCGGTTCAAGAGATATGTGACCGAACGGCACTGGCGACCGGACTCGGAATTGGGGAGATGGCGGTCAAGCGATTCAACCGGACGGGCAGATGGGTCGTAGGGGTGCTTCTGGTGGCGCTCATCGCCGCGAACCTACTCAACATCGCCGCCGACCTCGAGGCGATCGGGTCGGGAATGAACCTGCTGCACGCCGGACCCGTGTGGATCTGGGCCCTGGCCGCCGGTGGGGTCCTCACGGCGTTGCTCATCATTGGCTCGTACGCCAGAATCGCCCTCGTGTTCAAGTTCCTGAGCATGACACTGCTGGTCTACGTGGTGGTGTTGGTACTCGTCACCCATAATTGGGGTCGACTCCTCGAGGCCACCCTGATTCCCCACTTACAGTTTTCTCGCAGCTTCATAGCCCTGCTGGTAGCGATCCTGGGAACCACGATCTCGCCGTACCTGTTCTTTTGGCAGAGCGCCAATCGTCTCGAGGAGATGCGTGACGAACCCGAGGGTGGCGACGAACCGATGCCGCTGAAAAAAAAGGGGGCGGTCCAAGCGGCGTTCAAGGAGCGCACGAGTCGCTTCGACGTTTTCTCCGGGATGGCGTTCTCCAACATCGTCATGTTCGCGATAATCGCCACGACAGCCGAGACCTTGCACGTGCACCACACCTTTCACATTCAAAGTGCCGCCCAGGCCGCCCAGGCGCTCAAGCCTCTGGCCGGGCGTTTCGCCAGTGATATCTTCGCCCTGGGATTTATCGGCAGCGGTCTTCTTGCAATTCCCGTGCTCGCCGCGTCGGGTTCGGTCGGGATGTCGGGACTACTGGGTAAGGAGTGGGGATTTTCTCGGTCCGTGCGCAAGGCGCCACTCTTCTACGTGCTGGTAGTCCTAGGGACCTTGGGCGGAACGGCCCTTAGTCTCTTGAGCGTCAACCCCATCAAGCTCTTGGTGTTGGTTGCGGTGATCGACGGAGTACTCGCTGCACCACTGCTTGTCGTTGTCATGATCGTGTCGCGCAGTAGACGCCTGATGGGGAAGTACGTCAACGGAAAGGCGGCCAATATATTGGGCTGGTTTACCGTTGCACTCATGGCCGGGGCTTCGATTGCAATGCTCGTCTTCAGTTGAAACTCATTGCGAGCGAGTCCAGCTTGATCGTCCGGTTGCACCTTGCCGCGTATCTCCAAAATTCACACCCATTGGACGCCGCGTGGCGTGAGTGCTCGCGGCTCTCCCTCGATTAGCACTCGAGCAGCACCATTCGCGTGGAGCTGCAGACTCCAATCCCATAAGTTTCACTTTGCCACTGTGTAACCGAAACTCCACTTGGGATTGATCATGACCAACGAATGGAAGTAGGAGTTCCTCCATTATGCATACTCTTGGCCACGTTCTCTCAGGGATGGTGCGTAGGAATTGTCGAGGCACACGACGGGCAACGGGAAATATCAACTCAGACTTTTGCCAGCGAGAACCGTCTCCACTATCCGGTTACTGATTCGTGCAGTCCGGTCTTCGAGACCAGAAGAACAAGGTGCTACTCGCTGTGAACTGCACGCCATGGCGCTCTTAGTTCGGATTCTCCAGATCATTCGCGCTGAGTGTTCCCGCCACGATGGCTGAGGCGATTCCGGTGAGACCCTGGTTGTGGTTGCGTGAGTGAGCGCGGAGTCGACCAAACGCTTGGTCCATTCCACACTGGGTCGACTGGGCAATGATGCCCTTGGCTTGTTCGATGATGATGCGACTGGTGAGGGCGTTTTCAAGTTGCTCGTTGAGCGTGTTGGCGTCGAGCGTTGCGCGATGTTGAAGGATGGCAATGGTGGCCACGTGGGCGAGACCCTGCGCGGCGATGATGTCGTCGTCACCCATGGGGCCCTGTAGCGTTCGAAAGAGATTGAGCGCTCCAATGGTGCGCCCCCGCAGTCGCAGGGGAAGGCTGTGTACCGAGTTAAAGCCGTGCTCGAGCGCGCGCGGTGTAAAGAGTGGCCAGCGTCCATTCGCTTCGTCAAGCGCAACATTGACGACGGGAGCACCGCTCAGATAGCAGTCCACACAAGGGCCTTCGTTCATTTGAATCTGGAAGAGTTCTAGCACTCGCATCGATTCGCTCGAGGAGGCGACGAACTGCAGTTCTGCACCCGGTGAGGCCAGCAGGACCCCGGCGGCGTCGACGTCCAAGGCTTCGACGCAGCGATCACTTAGCAAAGTGAGGAGGTCAATGACGTCAAAGTGGTCGACGAGATTGTCAGCCAACTCCACGAGTGTGTTAATTATTACTGTCTCTCTAGGCACGAGTCCCTCCACTTAGTCGAATTCCCAACAAGGGTGATTGGCTGAGGAGGTCGAATCACCGAGTTCCTTCACGATAGCCCCACCCTTTCAAGTTCGTTCACTCTTTGACTCTCCAGCTCTCAGACTCGACATCAAAACGGGTCTCACCGCTAATGATTCTTTGCGCGAGCTCGGATGGGGACATCTCGACGACGAACGCGTGCGAGCGAAGCATAACAAGAGCGTCCTTCACCGAAAGCTTCGCCTGCACTGCGAGCATTCCGGCGGCTTGGTGCACGGAAAAATCGAAAGTGGCCTGACCTTGGAGTTCGTCGGCGATGCTGCCCTGGGGAGCGCCTGCTTGCATCACCAACACGGCGCGCCCAATGACCGAGGCCATGAGATACGCACCCGAGGACTGCTTCTCGCTGAGTGGTCCGGTTCGGTCGCGGTACAGACTCAACGCGCCAAAGACAACTGCTCCAATGTGAATGGGAAAGCCAAAGACCGCTCGAACTCCAAGTTCGGCCGCTTCGGGTGAATAGAATGCCCAGCGTTGTGCCTCGTCGCCTAGGAGGTCAGAGACTTCGTTAGCCGTGCCGTTCTTGCTCGCCTCATGTCCCGGTCCTTCTTCGAAGGTGATTTCGAGGTCCATCAAGCTCTGTGCGACGCCATTGCTCGCACAGAGCTGTGCATGCGTGCCGTCTTTGGAGGAAATGGAAATCCCGGCGCCACTCAATTCGGTTATCTCTCTCGCAACAGAACAGAGTGACACGCCATTGGGGTGTTCACGCTCGTGGTTCGCCATGAGCGTGAAGATCTCGATAAGACGTTCACTGGCCACGACGAACCCTCAGCACTGGCGTGGCTCTCGCTCGATTCTCAACAGCTTCTGGCTCCATCTGGGGGTCTCCTCATGCTGCGAAAACGCTTAACGAGGACTTGATTTAGCGTGTTTAGAGTTGAAAGACGAAATTCATGTGAGGCCTACTCGCCGTACCGCGCGCCGAAGTCAAGATATGTCGACCTCTAACAACAGCGGCGAGTCCATTCAGTGCGCGTGTACGTCAAACGTCATCTTCTTACCCATCGTCGTCACTTGAACTCACGTCTTGTGTGTCGTCGGGGTAGTCCCTCTCAAGGGTGTCCGAGTTACCGAGCGCGGCAAATCGGTCCCACGCTCTCTGTATCAAGCGATCAATAGCATTGGGTTCAACACTTGCGTCGAGTGGGTTAGGGGTTTCGCTCATGGCACTTCTCCTCGGTTAATAAATATCACCGGAGTTCTGGAGCGATAGTCAAAAGAGTACTCGGCATCAAAATTGAACGCAAGAGCGATTGTGCTCTGAACCAAGAGACTGCTTCGCGGATCGAACGACACCAAGGTCTCGCTCGCGCGTTCTCTTGAGCGATACGCAATGCGCCATTCACCAACGGCGACGTGCGTTGAGGTGAGGCAACACGAGGGGGCGTCCATTATCTTTCGTCTTCTAACGGTAACAAAAGTTTCTGATTGGAACTGCGCGCGCGGTGCTACTGTCAAATCAGGACGCTCAGACCCCGCCTCCTTGCCACCTCTCAATTCGTTGGGTGGACAAGTTGAAGGAGAGTCATGGGTCTTCCAGGAATGGTGCTTAGCGCAATTTCCGTGGCCGCCGGTGCAATCATGTACTGGGCCATCACGTATCAGGGGCACGGCTTTCGCATGTCGACCGTCGGCGTCATCCTCATGGTGGTTGGAGCGGTTGGCTTTGTCGTGTCCGCAATCGTCTTTGGCGTGTCGCGCGGATCAGTCGGCTCGGGCCGTCACTCATTGGATCGTCAGGTCGTTGACCCCGAGGGTCGAATGAGTTCCATCCACGAACAGAGCAAGTAGAAATATCCGGATTGGCGCCGCGTCTAACTGACGCGGCGCGCAACCGCGGAACCACACCAAGTAGATGGAAAGAGGTCAACCGTGTATATCGGAGGCGGAGCAGTTGTTGTCATTTTGCTCATCATCATTATCATCCTTTTTCTTCGCCGATGAGCGAAGAGCTCGAACTGATTAGGGCACATGTTCGAAGGCCCGGTGCATCTGGCGTGGCGCTATCGGCGGCGAAGCACCACATGAGAAGGGACGCGATGTGACGATGAGTAGGGAACCAATGAACCCGGGCCGGGCTGTCATTGCCGACGCCGCACGGGCAACGGGTGAGTCGCTCGGTGATGATCATCTCGTCACTACCGTTGGCGCGAGGCAGATGAAGGGCAACATCACGCACGCCGAAGAGTCGAAGATGCGTTTGAAGAGTAGGGCGCGCGGTTTCACTTCGACTCTGCAATTCCGCCCGTCGACAGGGATAACCCCCCAACTGATCCCTGTCGACGGCGATTACCCTTCGCCACTGACGCCGCACACGCCAGAAGAACTGATACGGGCGTTGGCGAAAATCTTCGCGACGACTGACGGTCCCGCCGTTGGCCTAAAACCCGAGATTGTCGGTGACGTCGCAGCACGCGGGGTAATCGATGGTCCAAATTGGGACGACCCGTCCTTCACGCGACGCGGTTTGTTGGTTGTTGGGTGGTGTTCGTACGAGAGACCCGGTTTGAGAGCGGATGACGTTACGGTGATGCGCGCACGACCAAAGGAGACCACGTTGCAGTGGACACCGGTGCGGGTGCGTAGGAGTGGCGGTACATCGGTGGCGAATCGAAGGAGTAGGGAGATATGAGAGTTTTGAGACGACGGAACAACGGGCAGTGGCGCGACGGGGTTCAACGGCGCGTTCGGATCGCGCCACCAGTGATGTGGCGTCGAGTCGGTGAGCAGAAGAGCGGACCCAAGCTCTTCGATCGGCAGGTGTCTGATGCGATTTAGAAGTTGGCGCAAGGGCATTGCCCCGCAGGGATCACTTCCTCCTGAGAGCGAAAATGTTGGCGAGATCGCCGTGAGCGAGTCTTCCTCGTTGAGCACTGAGCAATTGAACGCGGCGGGACCCGTGGCGGGCCCAAGCCACCGGACGTTTGTGCCAATCGTGCGAAATATTTCGCGGGAAACGTGATATGGCTGAGAGCGTCCGAGATGTCATCACCACGCGACTCCCACAGCACGTGGGCATCATTCCCGACGGCAATCGACGCTGGGCACGGGGTCAAGGTTTCGAAAAGCAGGACGGCTATCACTTCGGACTGCAGCCGGGTCTCGAGTTGTACAGCGAGTGCCTGGCGTTAGGAATTCCAGAGATCACCTTCTATGGATTTACCGTCGACAATACGAAGCGTCCGGCTGCTCAGATCGAAGCCTTTCGCAGCGCGTGCGTGAAGGCCGTGTCCGAGTTGGAGAAAAGGGACGCGGACCTACTCGTTGTGGGGAACACCCAGTCGGCGCTCTTTCCCGAAGAACTCTTGCGATTCACGCAACGGACCCGATTTGGTGAGGGTCGCATCAAAGTCAACTTCCTTGTGAACTACGGCTGGAACTGGGACCTTAACCACTCGCTCACGAACCGCGACGCGAGTGAACGCTCAGACGTCGCTGACGGCATAGCGTCGGCCCAAATCTCGAGGATCGATCTCATCGTGCGCTGGGGCGGTGGTCGGCGACTCAGTGGTTTCCTACCCGTCCAGTCGATCTACGCCGACTTCTACGTGGTCGAGGAACTGTGGCCAGACTTTTCCCTCAACCAGTTCCACGATGCACTGACGTGGTACCAACATCAAGATGTCACCCTCGGTGGATAGGGTGCGGGCTCCTCGCAACTCGATGGCGGTAATGCGTTCACTCGACACGAGCGTGTCCAGTGACTGCGTGAGAGGCCGAATGGGTCCACCCATCACATCGTTGCTCCGGGCTTTAGCACCCCAAAGACCGTCTGGGGCGCTTGGATCCTGCCTAGGTGCGAAGGAGCAAACGCGATGAAGGCACTGCCGGAGTTCTCGAGGCCTCACCTGTTACCAGGGCGTGGGCTGTCGTTACGTCGAGATTGCGGGCGAACGTTGTGTGTGACTGAAACAAGAGTGCAAGAGCCGAAAGTCGTTGCCCTATGACGCGACG
The DNA here is from genome assembly GCA_019352095.1 of Acidobacteriota bacterium. Classification (GTDB taxonomy): domain Bacteria; phylum Actinomycetota; class Acidimicrobiia; order Acidimicrobiales; family RAAP-2; genus RAAP-2. Next base: position 3,046 of record JABBNY010000030.1, on the reverse strand, counting down.
AGCGACGTTCGTCATCGTGGGTGGTGGCTTGGCCGGTGCCAAAGCGGCCGAAGCCCTGCGCACCGAGGGTTTTGACGGAAGGGTGGTATTGCTTGGCGACGAGCACGAGCGCCCCTACGATCGACCGCCGCTCTCCAAGGACTATCTTCAAGGAAAAGTGGAGAAGGACAAGATCTACGTTCACCCCGAACGATGGTACGTCGACAATGACGTTGAACTTCTCCTCAACAAACGGGCCTCGCTCATCGACGTCGCCGCTCACCAACTCACCGTGCAGTCCGGCGAGCAATTCGACTACACCAAGCTTCTGTTGACCACGGGTTCATCCCCGCGCCACCTCAACGTACCCGGCAGTGACCTCGAAGGGGTCTTCTACCTGCGACGAGTGGCTGACTGCGAGGCGATTAAAGCCGCGTTCGTCACTGCAAAGCGAGTCGCGATCGTCGGGGCCGGCTGGATTGGCCTTGAGACCGCGGCCGCCGCACGCGCCGCTGGTGTCGAGGCGACGGTGGTAGAGACTGCCGAACTGCCACTGGTGCGCGTGCTCGGTCCCGAAGTCGCCGAGATTTTCCTCAACCTGCACGCCGAGCACGGGGTGACGATGCTCATGGGTGTCGAGGTCGCCGAGATTACTGGTGCGGACCATCGGGTGTCCGGAGTGAGCCTCGTCGATGGCCGCCACATTGAGGCTGATGTGGTCGTGGTCGGTGTTGGCATTGCCCCGAACACCGAGTTGGGCGAAGTGGCCGGTCTCACCATCGACAATGGAATAGTCGTCGATGAACACCTTCGAACTTCACACTCTGATGTCTTCGCGGCGGGCGACGTCGCGAACGTCTGGTATCCGCTACTGAAGCGTCACCTGCGACTAGAGCACTGGTCAGCGGCGCTTAACCAGGGGCCCGTGGCGGCCGTGAACATGATGGGCGGTGCTGTCGCCTATGACCGTGTTCCTTACTTTTACTCAGACCAATACGACTTGGGAATGGAGTACACGGGCTTCGTCGACTCTGGCAACTACGACCAAGTCGTGTTTCGCGGCGAGGTCACAGAGGGTAAATACATCGCCTTTTGGTTGAGCGAGGGACGAATACTCGCGGGCATGAACGTCAACGTGTGGGAGGTCACCGACGTCATCGCCGATCTCGTTCGCTCGGGTAAACCCATCGATGTTGCTCGACTGCAAGATACGAATGTGACCTTGGAAGAACTCCTTCGAGGTGTTCGCGATGTCTAGCGAAGCACGGTACTCGCGACAGCATTCAACGTAAGTGCTCGGGTCGATCGAGCATCCAGCAGTAGTGGATTGTCGACATCAACGAGAGGGGTTGACCAGTGCAGTCGGGTGTGCCCGGGATGCGCTGAGCATTCGACCGGAGTTCTTGGGCCCACAAGGACCATCGGACGCCGCTCTCGAACTGGTGCGGCCCACCACCGTGACCAACCAAGTTTTCTGCGACGAGTGGGACTGGTGAAGGTTCGATTGACATATTGACCCGCCCACGAGATTTGTACCCCCTCTAGTCGTTGCAATTGTGCAGCGCTCCATGGTGTAGTCACGCGAAGACGTGACGTTCGACGTGAGATCCACAGCTTCGCCAACCTCCGCCACTTCGCAATGCGGAATCGCAATCTCACCCTCAATGCTTGATGCGCCGGTCCCAGAGTGACGAGGACAATACTGTTGGCATGGTGTTCACCCTTCGTGACGCACGTCTGGCAGACATGCCGCAGCTTCGAACCATATTTATGAGAGCGTCAATGTTCAATGAGGGGGACCGCATTCTCATGCAGGAGCACCCTGAGTGGCTGGAGCTGTCGGACGCTGCAGTGGGGGAGGGGCGAACACGAGTTGCTGTCGAGGAGGACGAGACTGTCGTTGGCTTTGCTACTTATTTCATTGCCGAAGGGATCGCTGAGCTTGAAGATCTGTTCGTGGACCCGTCGTCTATGCGACGCGGTATCGGCGAAGCGTTAGTACTTGACATTTCCGATCAAGTGCGACAAATGAACTTCGAGGTGCTCGAGGTGACGGCAAATCCGCACGCTATGACATTTTATGAATACGTGGGATTCGAGCCAGATCGGCTCGTCGAGACGGAGGGTTATCCTGCGATGCGAATGCGAAGACCGACTGGCTAGAGCAGGCGTTCCTCAATGATTCTTTGCTCCGTTGACTGGTGTCATTGACGGGAGCCTCAATGTCCAGCGACGACTCGTTCGAACCCTCAACAGCTGACGCGTCGTCAGGCTTTGATCGTCGTCACAGGTTGGCGTGCTGATGTGGCCGCGCGCTCCGCTTCGAGTAACGCCTCCTTGGTTCCGAGCCCCCAGCGATAGCCAGCCAACGAGCCATCGGATCGCACGACCCTATGACAGGGAACAACCAGGGCTACGGGATTACTTGCGCACGCTGTCGCCACGGCGCGTATCGCTCGCGGCTCCCCGATCATCGTTGCCACCTCGCCATACGACCGTGTCTCTCCGAGGGGTATGACTTGAAGGGCACTCCACACCCGCGCTTGAAACGCAGTTGCGGCGATGTCCAGAGGAATATGTCGCACGTTCGCGAGGCCACGGGTGGCGGCCAAAACCGTGCGCGATGCTGGGGCGAGCACTTCGTCATCGCGTCGAAATTCTGCCAACGGGAACTCGGCGCGCACTTCATCGATCATCTGCGCAGCTTCCCCGATACGCACGGCCACGAGACCGGTCTTGGTCGCCGCAACTAATAGTTGACCGAGGTCCGAGTCAAGAATCGTGTACACAATTTCTTCGCCACGTCCGCCGTCTCGCCAACGGCGAGGTGTCATGCCCAACCCCGGCTTCGCTTGAACATACGCGACGCTGTTTGAAGTGAACCCGGCGTCGAACACTGCCGAGGTCACGTTTGGTCCACTTCGCAACTCAGCGCGCAGGCGCTCCAAGCGCCGGGCCTTGCCATATTGATGAGGGCTAATTCCCATATCTCGAGCAAATGTACGCTGCACGTACGAGGGACTTAGTCCGACGAGCGTGGCCAACTCGAGGAGTGTTGGAACACTCC
>JABBNY010000029.1 GCA_019352095.1 Acidobacteriota bacterium | reverse complement strand
GAGAACTACACGATCTCTCAGAACGAGGGCGAAGTCGTACTCGACGTCATCCACCGCATTCAAGCCACCGAAGCTCCCGACCTCGCGTGTCGATGGAACTGCAAGGCCGGCAAGTGCGGCTCGTGCGCGGTGGAGATCAACGGCAAGCCCCGCCTCATGTGCATGACGCGTATGGACCAACTCCCCGAGGGCGCCGTGACGGTCACCCCCATGAAGACCTTCCCGATCATCCGAGACCTCGTCACCGACGTGTCGTTCAACTTCGCCCAAGCCGAGAAGGTGCCGGCGTTCATGCCGCCACCGATGCCCGAGGGCGGCTACGTCATGTTCCAAGAGGACGTCGAGCGCGGTCAGGAATTTCGTAAGTGCATCGAATGCTTCATGTGCCAAGACGTGTGCCACGTCATCCGCGACCACGAAGAGAACAAGGCGCACTACGCCGGTCCGCGGTTCTTCATCCGCTACGCCGAACTCGAGATGCACCCGCTGGACCAGAACGACCGACGTGACCTCGTGCGCGAAGAGATGGGCCTCGGGTACTGCAACATCACCAAGTGCTGCACCGAAGTCTGCCCCGAGCACATCAAGATCACCGACAACGCCATCATCCCTTTGAAGGAGCGCGTCGTGGACGCCCACTACGACCCCGTGGCGTGGCTCGGTCGAAAGATCTTGCGTCGCACCAAGAAATCCTCGGCCGAGGCCTCCGTCCAGCCTGCACCGTAGTCCGTGGCCGACTTCCTTGGCGTCGAATGGTTCGATGAACTCAATGACGTACTGCGCGCGGCGGGACCGGTGCCCCTCGAGACTGAGGGTGCAACGCTACGCGTCGTACTCGAGTTCTCCAACGCCCCAGGGTCCGTAGCGCACGCTCTCACCTTCACGCTGAGCCCCGACGGGGCCCGCGCCGAGATCGGGGACCACCTCGCCGCCGACGCACTCATCGCGCTCACCTACGCCGACGCCCTGGCCCTCACGAACGGCACCCTCGACAGCGCGAGTGCGCTGCGCGAGGGGAGGATCAAGGTGCGCGGCGACATCAACGCGGTGGTGCCCCTGCTCGCCTGGCTCCAGCAGGCCCACCCCCATGGTGACCGCGCGAGTGAGTGAACTGGCGCTGACCGAAGACGACCTCGCCGCACCCGGTGTGATCCAGGCCCACATGATCCACCGCGACGAGACCAACGTCCCCAAGGTCGCGGTGCTCTGTTTCTTCAACGAACTGCTCGAACAATTGGCGAGCGAAGGTGTCCTCACGCCCGTCTACACGCTTCGAAGCGAGATCGGTTCCAACCCCATCTACGAGCTCAGCGACGAGAGCGGGTCGGTGGCGGTGGTGCACCCGGGGGTCGGCGCCCCCTTGGCCGCCGCATTCGTCGAAGAGGTGGCGTCGCTCGGCGTCACGACCTTTGTCGCCGTTGGCGGCGCGGGCGCGCTCGTCGAGGAACTCGCACTCGGTCACGTCATGATCGTCTCATCGGCGCTTCGCGACGAGGGCACGAGCTTTCACTACGCGCCACCCAGTCGCATCATTGAAGCCGACCAACTCGGCGTGCACGTTCTCGCCTCGACGCTCGACGAGCTCGAGGTCCCCCACTACGTCGGGCGCGCCTGGACGACCGACGCGATCTTTCGAGAGACCCGGAGCCGGGTGCAGCGTCGCATCGACGAAGGGTGCACGATGGTCGACATGGAGTCGTCGGCCTTCATCGCGGTCGCTCGGTACCGACAGCTGCGCTTCGCCCAACTGCTCTACGCGGGCGACTCGCTCGCGGGCGAGGAGTGGGACTCTCGACACTGGGACCGGGCGCGAGGAACCCGTGAGCACCTCTTCTACGTGGCGGTGCGTGCCGCTCGCGCACTACACCAGGCCTAGCCGCCGATACGTCCCGGCGAGACGATCTGGTGCGCACCGTCGCCCAGACAGGCAATGACGGTCTGGATGACGCGGGCGGTCTCAGTGGGATCTCGTACCTGGATCGAGTCGACGCCGGCCGCCTGGACCGGGTAATCGTTGCCACCGTCGAAGATGGCGTCACCCGCGAACAACATCTCGGCGAGCGTGACGCCGAGATGACTGCGCAACTTCTCGATCCCGTACGCCTTGTCGATGCCGGGTTTGGTCACGTCGATCGACGTCGTGCCACCCATGTTGATGGCGAACATCGGCAACATGGGCGCGAGCTTCTCGATGATCGCCCGGCGCTTCGTGAAGTGCGGGTCCCACTCGCGCTTGGCGCTGAGTGGCGCGTGCTGGCCGAGGGTCGAGAGTGTGATCTGGCTTCCGCGGTCTTCGATCAGCTCGCCCCACGTGGTCGCCTCTCGCATGCCCGACTCTTCGAATGCCCGTTCGAGCGAGTGGATGATCAGCTGGCGCTCGTCGAGGGTGAGGTCTTCGGAGTAGACCTTTATCCATCCGCTCTCGTAGCGATAGAACTGGGTGCCGCAGGTCGGCAGGAGAAAGAGATTGGAGAATCGCTCATCGCTGGGCATGTTGGCGAGCAGCTGCTGCTCGAACTGAGACCACATGCCCCCCGAGATCACCGCGACCTTCATAACGCCGAGCAGGTCGTGCACGAGCGCTCCGAGTTCGTCGCTCACTGCGGACTTGCTCTCGGCAAGTGTCCCGTCCAGGTCAAAGACGAACAGCTTCTTCACGACACCTCTTTCATGTTGGCACTGTTGTCATATTGGCACGGTGCCGTGGGTACGGGTCCAAGAGGGCCAGCGCACCGCTCCACGATCATAGAGAGCCACTAAGGTGGCCCTATCTACGTGCTCCGCACGGATTTTTTGTAGGTTCTCTCTGATTAAAGCTCTTGATCAGGTATTTCATTCATCACAGGACTAAGTACCCTGGACATTGGTGGTCCCAGGGGTTAAGAGTGTGTTGAGGACGATACGAACCTTAGAGACGGGACGAATGGTGATGATTTTGCCTTATGCCCTTCAAGAACAGGTGAAGTAGATGGAGTTCGACGGTCCACGGCTGGCCATGATCGGCACGTATCCACCCACCGAGTGTGGTTTGGCGACGTTCAACTTGAATCTCTCGAGAGCAATCGGCACCGACCGGGAGTGGTCGACTCACATTGTTCGCGTCCTCGAAGGTGCCGACGTCGATCCGACGTTCGAGCTGGTCACCGAATGGGTGGTTGGTGACCCCTTCTCGCTCGCGCGCGCGGCGGGTGTCGCAAACGACGCGGACGCGGTCATCCTCCAGCACGAGTTCGGTCTCTTTGGCGGACGCGATGGTGACGAGGTGCTCGATCTCGTCGCCGCACTCAACGTGCCACTCGTCGTTGTCATGCACACGGTCCTCGAAGCGCCCACCGATCATCAGCGATGGATCATCGACGAACTGACCGCGGCGGCGTCGGTCACTGTGGTGCTCAGCCAGTCCGCGTACGACCGGATGCTCATGACCTATCGCACGCCGACCGAGAAGTTGACCGTGATCCCCCACGGCGCCGACGCCAACTTCAGCGGCTCACTACTCAGTGGCGTGAAGGGCCCGAGCATTCTGACCTGGGGCCTGCTCGGACCGGGCAAGGGACTCGAGTACGGGATCAATGCCGTCGCACGTCTCCAGCGACGAGCGCCGCGACCCACTTACATCATCGCTGGCGAGACGCACCCGAAGGTCAAACTGCACGAAGGTGAGCGGTACCGACACCAACTTGAGGCCCAGTCTCGCGAACTCGGCGTCGCCAATCGAGTGGTCTTCGCCGACGGGTACCGAGACGCACAGTCGCTTCGTGAATTGATTCGAAGTGTCGACGTGGTGCTCTTGCCCTACGAATCGCGAGATCAGGTTAGTTCGGGTGTTCTCGTGGAGGCTATCGCTTCGGGTAAACCCGTCGTCGCGACCAGGTTCCCTCATGCGGTGGAACTTCTCTCGCGCGGGGCCGGCTTCGTTGTTGACCAGGGTGACGCCACCGCGATGGCCGACGCCCTCGAAGAGGTGCTCTACGTGCCCGGCATCGCGATGCGCATGCGCGTCGCGGCCCGTCAAGAAGCGAGCGCCCTGCTCTGGCCGGCCGTTGGTGCTCAATACCGGTCGTTACTGCGAGCGTTGTTCGCGGAGCGGGCGTCCGGAATTCGTCGGTGACTTCGCTGAGCGTCTCGACGCCGCCAGCGACACTGGCGCACCTGGAGCGCTTGAGTGACCAGCGCGGGATCGTCGAACACGCGTACCTCGCCGAGCCGAGGTCCGACGCCAGTTACTGCACCGATGACGCCGGGCGCTTGTTGGCCCTCGTCGCACACATGCACGATCATCGCTACGCGCGTCACCTCGCCGTCATCGCCGTCAATTTCCTCGAACGCGCCTATCGCGGTGACGCGTCGTTCCTCCTTCGTCACGACGAGCGCGAGCGCTGGAGTGACGAGGTCAGTGATGACGCGACGGGTCGGGCGCTGCTCGGCCTCGCGCACGCCGCGGCGTACGCGCCCTGGCCAGGGGTGCAGCGTCGATCACTCGCCCTCTTCACCCGTGCGGTGAACTTTCGAAGCGACCACCTACGCGCCGCCGCCTACGCCACGCTGGCGTCCGCGGTGCTGCTCCAGGAGATTCCCGACCACGAGGGCGCTCGACTGGCCCTCGAAGAGAGTCCGGACTTTGTCGTCACGACTGACAACGTCGAGGTGGCGTGGCTCTGGCCCGAAGCGCGGCTCTCGTACGCGAATGCCCTCTTGCCCCTCGCGCACCTGGCTCGCGCGAACGCCCTCCAGGACCACTCCAAGGCCGCAGACGCGCTGGCGGCCCTGGAGTGGCTGTGCGGCGTAGAGATGCTCGAGGACCATTTCAGCTTCACCCCCGTAGACGGCCGCGGCCCGCGTGACCACCAGGCCCGGTTCGATCAACAACCTATTGAGGCGTGGGCGATGACCGAGGCGTGCGTGTTCGCCTACGAGTACACCCGCGACGCGACCTGGCTCGAGCGAGCTCGTCTGGCGGGTTCATGGTTCCTCGCCGCCAACGATGTGGGCGTTCTCGTCTACGACCCGGTGAGTGGCGGCGGCTACGACGGGCTCGAAGCGACGGGCGTGAACCTCAATCAGGGCGCGGAGTCGACGTTGTCCTTTGTCGCCACGATGAGAGAACTCCACGCACTGGAATCGTCGCACGTTACGCCGCGCTCGGCGGAAGAAACCGTTTCGCTTCAGGCGACTTCGCGCAAGGCGTCGAGCAGATGACTCACGCTCGCGGTCGCCGCCCCCACGTGACTGTCCGCCGCACCGTAGGTGAGATACACGCGTTCCCCGTCGCTGTGGGCGCCTTGGACGAACACGACGTTGTCGACGTCGCCTTCGCGCTCCCACTCGAGTTCGGGCTCCATGAGCGAGTGCGGCAGCTCACTACGCAGTGTGCCGGTCTCGCTGTCGAGCAGCGCCACGCGCATCGTGTACACGCCGTCCGCACGACGCTCGTGAAAGAAGAGCAGCAGACCGTCCTCGGTCAGGACCGGGGGCGCCCCCGCGCCGATGCCGAGCGCCCCGGGGCTCGGACGCAGCAGCGTGTGCGCCTCGAGGTCGGCCATGTACTCGTCCCAGTACTCCGCGCCGGCCCGCCACAGATGGTCGAGGTCGTCGAACACCGCCAACTGCATGTTGGGATGGATGCGATGGATGAGCGCCACGCGTCCGTCACTGAGCGAGAACACGATCGCGTCCTTGTTCTCGACCCCGTCGGGACCGAGCAGTTGTGCGGTGTGCTCGACGAGGTGGAAACGCGCGCCGTCGTACTCGAGTTCGTGCGCGCCGATGCGCCACGGTGCACCGCTCTCGTGCGGCGGGAGGTTCGTGTAGGTCATGACGATCCGCTCGTTCCCGTCGCCGCCGATGCGTTGCACGCGCGGATCCTCGAAGCAGTGCACGTCCGAGCTGCCCGCGTAGCCGAGGACGTACTCGAACTCGTAGGTGCGTCCGTCACTCGACGTGAAGACCAAGATGTCCGAGATGTAATCGAGGAATCGAGGACCGGGTCCTTCATTGCGTCGGTAGCCCTCACGCACGCCGCGCGCGAAGAGATGGAACTTGCCGTCGTGGTGAAGGAGCCCCGCGTTGAAGACCGCCCCGTAACCGGGCACCGAGCCCGCCTCGACGATCGGGCGCAGGTCGACGCGGCGAACGTCGCTCTCAGATGTCGAACTCGTCACCACTCGCGTCTCCCACTCCCCTTCGCAGACCCAGCGGCGAAAGAGCCTATGTCCCCATCAAATCCCGAGCCTAGAAGTCTATGTCGTAGAAAGCGTGCATGATCATGACACCTCGTATCGAGCGCACCGAGCTCTTCCACCGCTTTGAGGGCAACCCGATCATCTGCGCCTCGGACTTCCCTCACACGGTGAACGCCGTCTTTAACCCCGGGGCCACCGTCTTTGAGGGCCGCACCCTCTTGTTGCTGCGCGTCGAGCACCGAACGGGCATCTCCTCGCTCGTGGTCGCGATGAGCGACGACGGTCTCACCAACTGGGAGATCGACTTCAACCGAGGTCTCGAACCACTCACCGATACCCCACAAGAACGATGGGGAATAGAGGATCCGAGGATCACGCGCATCAACGACGAGTACTTTGTGGTCTACGTCGCGTTCTCGGCCTACGGGCCACTCGTGAGCCTCGCCAAGACCAAGGACTTCGTCACCTGGGAGCGGTTGGGGATCCTCCAACAGCCCGAAGACAAAGACGCCGCCCTCTTTCCCATGATGTTCGACGGCCGCTGGGCTCTCTTGCACCGACCGGTACCGTCGATGATGGAGATGGGAAAGCACATCTGGCTCTCCTACAGCCCGGACCTTCGCTACTGGGGCGACGCGCGTGTGTTGCTCGCCGCGCGCCACGGTGGCTCGTGGGACGCCAACAAGATCGGGCTCGGTCCGCCACCGCTACTCACCGCTGACGGCTGGCTGATTGGTTATCACGGCGTGCGCGTGACCGCGTCGGGATCGATCTATCGCGTGGGGCTCGCGCTGCTCGACCGCGATGACCCCTCCAAGGTCATCGCGAGGGGCAGCGAATGGATTCTCGGACCCCGCGAAGACTACGAACAGTACGGTGACGTGCCCGGAGTCGTCTTCCCCTGTGGGTGGATCTTGCGCGACGACGGCGACACGCTGCACATCTACTACGGCGCGGCCGACAGCGTCACCTGCGTCGCGGTGGCGAGTCTGTCCCAGCTCATGAGTCACCTACTCGGGCACCCGAGCGATTTAAGTGCCGGCTGAAGACTGGCGCAGTTCGTTCAACACCGCCGATCGGCGTTGAGGAGCGCCCGCACCGAGGGGCGCTTCGCACTCGGTCGTAGGGCGCCATTGGTAGATGTGGCCGGATAGACCACTAGCGTTCAGTGAGAAAGCGCTAGGACCTGCGCCAAGGTGCCCACAAGTGATGCAATACTTCACCTACTCGTGAGTTCGCGTGATCTGGGAGGGGGTTCGATGGCCGACGCACATCTTGATCTGATTCACGTCGGCGAGCTCCAACGACTCCTGGTTTCAGAGCGCGTCCTCAACACCATGGCTACGGGTATTGTCCTGCAGGGCGAAGACGGCGTGATCCTCGATTACAACATCGCGGCCACGAATTTGCTCGGCGTCAGCGGCGACGAGCTCATCGGCATGAAGTCCACGGACCCCTCGTGGCGAGTGATTCGAGAGGACGGATCACCGCTCTCGCTCGAAGAGCGCCCGAGCATCGCCGCGCTCAGGTCAGGTGAGACCAGTGCCGGGGTCATCGAAGGCATTGACGTGGCCGGGCAGCCTCGTCGCTGGCTGTCGGTCAATTCACACCCGGTCGAGCTCGAGAACGGTTACCGGGTCGTGGTCTCATCGTTCGTCGACGTCACGAGTCGCGTGCAACGCGAACGATTGCTGCGCCTGCTCGCCGAAGTGAGCCGCGAAGTGCTCGGCGCGGCTACCGAGACCGACGCGCACCAGCGATTGTGTAACGCCCTCGTCCACTACGGTGACTACGCGCTCGCGTGGATTGGCGTGCCCTCGACGTCCAACGAACAGGGCATCGTCGTGAGTTGCGCCGCCGGTGAGACGGGCTACCTGTTGGACGACGTGGACCAGTGGTGGGGTGGCGCCCAGAGCGGGTGGGGCCACACGGGCGTCGCGCTGCACGACGGGCGGACCAAGGTCATCGACAACCTCCTGGAGAGTGCGCTGACCCCGCGCTGGCGTCTTCGAGCGATGGACTACAACCTCGGCTCCACTATCGCAATCCCCTTCAAACCCGACGACGGCAACGCCGTCCTCTCGATCTATGACCGTCACGTCAACCAGTTCGACGAGATCACCACGTCGGGACTCGAAGTGATCGCGAAAGAGGTGGAGCTGATCATCTCGCACGTGCGCGCCCTCGAACGCACCGAGCAGGCCCTCGAAGAGACCCGGGCGGCCTTCAATACGCTCGCCGAGCGCGAACGCGCCCTCACCGACTCCGAGATCAGGTTCCGCGTGGCCTTCGAGGACAACATGTCACCAATGGTGTTCTCTGACCTGGATGACAAGTTGACCGCCGCGAATGACGCCTTCTGCAGGATGATCGGGTACTCGCGCGAAGAACTGATTGGCAAGGACTCCAAGCAGTTCACCTACCCCGACGACATCGGCATCACCGAGGGTTCCCTGCACCACAGCCAGTCAGGAACACTCGACCAGATGCGCTACACGAAGCGGTACCTTCGAAAAGACGGCCACATCATCTACAGCGAGGTGTCACGCACCCCGGCGCGCGACGCGGACGGCAACATCCTCTACTACGTCTTTTCAGAGCGCGACGTCACCGAAGAGCGTCAACTCACCTCTCAACTGTCACACCAGGCGCTGCACGACCCCTTGACCGGACTCGCCAACCGCGCTTTGTTAGAAGACCGACTCGAACACGCCCACCAGCGCATCATGCGCCAGGGTGGCCTGGGCGTCGTGCTCATCCTCGACCTCGACGATTTCAAGGCGGTGAACGACGCCTTCGGTCACGTGATGGGCGACCAACTACTCATCGCGGCCGCGCACCGGCTACACAGCGTCACCCGCGCTACCGACACGCTCTGTCGCTTCGGCGGTGACGAGTTCCTCTATCTCGCCGAGGGGATCGAGACCGAGGTCGAAGCCGAGACGCTCGCGCGCCGCTTGCTCGCCGTGTTGGTGGAACCGTTCACCATCGACGAAGTGACCGTTGAACAACACGCGAGCATCGGGGTAAGCATCTTTGACGGCGAGGGCGACGTCGACCAGTTCATCCAGAACGCCGACGTCGCCCTCTACGAAGCCAAACGTCAGGGTAAGAACAAGTACGTGTTGTTCAAGCCCGCCATGCGCGACCGTCTCGCCGGCCACTTCGAGATGGTCCAAGACCTGCGCGCGGCCCTGGCCAACGGCACGCTCGCCATGAATTTCCAACCCATTGTCCGCCTCGACAACAGCGAGATCGTGGGCTTCGAGGCGCTGATGCGCTGGGATCACCCCGTGCGCGGCGAGGTACTGCCCGAAGTCTTCATCCCGCTCGCCGAGCAGAGCGAACTCATCTTCGATCTGGGGATCTTCGCACTCAACCAGGCGGTCACCGCCGCCAGCACGTGGACGCTGACGGGTTCACGCAAGGATGCGCCCTTCGTGTCGGTGAACCTCTCCGCGCGCCAGTTCCAAGATGAAGCACTCGGCGCGAAGATCGAGGCGGCGCTCACCACGAGCGGCCTCGCGCCAGAACGACTCGTGATTGAAATAACTGAAAGCGTCATGCTGCTCGACGTCGCCGAGACCTCGAGCGTGCTCAGCCGCCTCAGCCGCCTCGGCGTTGACTTCGCGCTCGACGACTTTGGTACGGGTTACTCGTCGCTCGCCTATCTCGGCGTGCTCAATCCGCGCATCATCAAGATTGATCAGTCATTCGTAAGTTCCACCTACGCGAGCGAGCGCAGCGACTCACTCCTCGAGGCCATCATCTCGCTTGGACGAAAGCTCGGCAACACGATGCTCGCCGAGGGGATCGAGACCCGCGAACAACTCGAACAACTACGCGGCTTCGGCTGCGAACTCGGTCAAGGCTTCTTGTTCGCACCGGCGGTCCCGCCCGAAGGCGTTGCGAGCCTTATCGAGGGCGGCTCGCGTCAGTGGTAACTGAGCGAGTAGCGCTCGAGCCTGCTGGGACGTTCAGTCCGACCGCTCTAGGTTCAGTGCGACCTTGGAGATGAACGAACGTACCGTCGAGGCCGCGACGCGGTGCAACAGGGCCCGATCGACACGCGCGCCGAGTCCACCGAGGGGTGGCGTGTAGACAACCGCCAGAGAGATCCGAGAACCGTCGTCGCCGATCGGCGCGAGCTCGATATCGCCCTCGAGCAGGGGGAAGAGCGACTGCAACTCGCTCGCGCGCCACGCCAGCGAGCGCGAGACCGTGTCGCCCCGGGCCCGCGATGGACCGAGGGTGACGTTCACCTCACGCGTCACGAGGCCCGCCGACCAGGACGGTCCGATGCGCATGCGCAGCGCCTCGCCGTCCTCGCTCGCCTCGCTCGCGAGCGGCGACAGCCACTCGCTCTCTCCGGCGAAGCGGATCTGAACCTCGTTGAAGGGACGTTCGATATCGGCGAAATCCTGAATGAAAATCGGGCTGCGCTTGCCTTCGCTCTCGTCTGACACGTCAACCTTCGCCATCGTGCCAATCTAGAGATGAACCGGCAAAACCCTATAGAGCCAAAGGTCCCAAAGTCCTCGAGGCCCCATTGTGGCTGGTGTCGCGCGCTCTAGATGAGACCGAGCGCGCGTACGTCGTCGCGCTCGCCCATCAGTTCGTCCGTCGTGAGTTTGATACGCTCGGCCGCGAATTCATCAATCGCGAAACCCTCTTTGACCTTCCAGGCCCCCTGACCGTCTGAGGTCACGGGGAAACCGAAGGTGAGGCCCTCGGGCACGCCGTACTCGCCGTGGCTCGTCACGCCCACCGACACACAGTCATCGCCGGGTGTCGCGTTCACGAGTCCAACCACGGTGTCGATCGCCGCGTTCGCCGCCGAGGCCGCTGAACTCGCGCCGCGCGCTTCAATGATCGCCGCTCCGCGCTTTTGCACGGTGGTGATGAAGTCCCCGCGCAACCAGTCGTGGTCCGTGATGACCTCGGGGACGCTCGTTCCCGCGAGTGTGGTATTAGCGAAGTCGGGGAACTGGGTCGAGGAGTGGTTGCCCCAGATCGCCAGGTTCTTGACGTCTCGCACCGGCAGTCCGGCCTTCTTCGCCAGCTGGGTCTCCGCGCGATTCTGGTCGAGGCGCGTCATGGCGAACCAGCGGTCCGCGGGCACCTCGGGCGCATTGGAGCGCGCGATGAGACAGTTCGTGTTGCAGGGATTACCAACGACCAGTACGCGCACGTCACTCGACGCGTTCGCGGCGATGGCGCGACCCTGGGGCTTGAAGATGCCCCCGTTTACGTTGAGTAGGTCGCTTCGTTCCATGCCGACCTTTCGCGGGATCGATCCCACGAGCAGTGCCCACGACGTGTTCGTGAACGCGGTGTCGAGATTGCTCGTCGCCTCGATGCCCGTGAGCAACGGGAACGCGCAGTCGTCGAGCTCCATGACGACGCCCTCGAGGGCTTTCATCGCCGGCTCGATCTCGAGGAGTCGAAGGACGATGGGGGTGTCAGGGCCGAGCAGTTGGCCCGACGCAATACGAAACAGCAATTGATAGCCGATTTGGCCGGCGGCGCCGGTCACGGTGACGTGGACGGGGGTGGTCATGGTTCTCCTTCTCGAGATGATTGATTACAGACGGTCCGCAATGGCGGCGCCGAACTCCGAACACTTCACTTCGGTCGCGCCTTCCATCTGGCGCGCGAAGTCGTAGGTGACGATCTTGTCACCAATGGTCGCCTCGAGGGCGCGCACGATGTCGTTCGCGGCCTCGCTCCAGCCGAGGTGCTCGAACATGAGGACACCCGACAAGAGGACCGAGCCGGGGTTCACGACGTCCTTGCCGGCGTACTTGGGCGCCGTGCCGTGGGTGGCCTCAAAGATGCCGTGACCGGTCACGTAGTTGATGTTCGCTCCGGGCGCGATACCGATACCACCGACTTGCGCCGCCAGCGCGTCTGACATGTAGTCGCCGTTCAAGTTCGTGGTCGCGATGACGTCCATCTCCTTTGGACGCGTCAGCACCTGTTGCAGGGCGATGTCGGCGATGACGTCCTTCACGAGGATCTTCGATCCGGGCTTGCCCCCGCAGTCATCCCAGCCAACGGCGACGTCGGAGAACTCGTTTCGGATGAGCTCGTAGCCCCACTTCATGAAGGCACCCTCGGTGAACTTCTGGATGTTGCCCTTGTGGACCAGGGTGATCGACTCGCGCCCGTGTTCCACCGCGTAGTTGACGGCCGCACGAATCAGTCGCTCCGAGGCCATTTTGGAGATCGGCTTGATGCCGATGCCGCTCATGTCACGGATGTCCCAGCCGTAGGACTCTTTCAGGAACGAACGCAACTTCTCTGCGTCGGGGGTTCCCGCTTCGAGCTCGAGGCCCGCGTAGACATCCTCAGTGTTCTCACGAAAGATCACCATGTCGACCAGTTCGGGGTGCTTCACCGGCGAGGGCACGCCCTGGAACCAGCGCACCGGGCGAAGACAGACGTACAGGTCAAGGATCTGGCGAAGCGCGACGTTGAGCGAGCGAAAGCCACCGCCGATGGGCGTGGTGAGTGGTCCCTTGATGCCGATCAGATACTCGCGAAAGTCGGCGACGGTCTCATCGGGCAGCCAGTTTCCGGTCTCGTTGAAGGCCTTCTCTCCGGCGAGTACTTCCTTCCATTCAATGGTGTGGCCGTGCTTCTTCGCCGCCGTGTCCAGCACCAACTTGGCCGCGGGCCAGATGTCCACACCGGTGCCGTCGCCCTCGATGAACGGGATGATCGGATTCGTAGGAACGTTCAATACGCCAGAGGCGCTCATTGTGATTTTCTCAGCCATGAAGTTCATCATATGACCAAATCGGGAGGCCTTTTTTAGGGTCAAAGGCCCCGGAACCTGAGAGAACTATGCCCCTTCGGCAAACTCGGTCTGGGGCGCAGTAAATACGCACCAGACCGAGTTCTAGACCGAAGTATCTCCTACGCGCCAACCAAAGCAGGCGTGTCGGTTGACGCTTCGTCGGGGTGAGCCTGGCCTGCGATGTTCTGCCGACCCGGTCTGACCTCCCCTCCACGTCCAGTGACGGAGTGTGTCCCCGCCAGGCCTTGTCGGGCCAGGTTGATTGCCGCGTTCACGTCGCGGCCGATTGCAAGACCACAGGCCTCGCAGTGAAACACCCGTTCATCAAGGGACAGCTTGGCTTTGACTGTCCCACATTGACTACAGGTCTTTGATGATGCGTAGAAGCGTCCGGCCTTCACGAGCGTCGATCCGTACCATTTGGTCTTGTACTCCAGCTGGCGCACGAACTCGCCCCAGGCGGCGTCAGAGATGTGCTTGGCGAGGGAGTGGTTCTTCATCATCCCCGCGACGTTCAGGTCCTCGACCACAATGACGTCGTATCTCTTCGCCAACATCGTCGTCGTCTCGTGGATGAGATTCCTGCGTGAGTTGACCACACCCGCGTGGACTCGTCGGACTCGGTAATTGGCCTTCTTCCAGCGCTTCGACGGTGCGACGCCCTGTCGGGGGCCCTGGCGCAGTGAAGCGACGCGCTGCGCGCGGGCGAGCTTTTTCTCGGCTCGCCCGAGGTGGTGCGGGTTGGCGACGTCGAGCACGTGTTCGCCCGAAGCCGTCGCCCCGGTGTAGAGGGTGGTAAGCCCGACATCCACCCCGACGACCTTCTCGGGAGCCCGAGTGGGCACGGTGGCCCGCTGGACATCGACGGTGAAGGAGACCGTCCACTTACTACCGCGCTCGGAGATGGTGGCGGCGACAATTCGGCCAGTGCCTCGTTCGAGGTGCCGGTAAAGCTTGCGCATGGACTCGTAGGTCTTCACCTCTCCGATGCGGCTGATGCGAACGTGGTGGGAGTCAGTGAGCCTGACTGCGGTGTTCGTGAACCGAACGGAACCTCCTCGCCCCTTCGCCTTGAAAGTGGGGAACTTAGCCGTGCCCCTGCGCCAGTTCGCGAAAGCCCGACTCAGACGCTGCGTGGCGTCGTTGTAGGTGGAAGCTCCGTTCTCGCTCCACCACGGCGCCAGCTCATCGCGTTTCTCCGCCCAGAGGTAGAGCAGGTCGAAGTGCGAGGTGGAGAGGTAGTCGTTCTTCGTGACCTCGTCGCCCGCGTCCCTCTTCGCCCGGTTCTCGTCCCAGTTGTCCTTCACCAAGCCCAGCAGGGTGTTGTAGCAAAAGCGTGAGCCACCGATGTGGCTGCGCAGCAGGTTGGCCTGCTCGGGCGTCGGGTCGAACGCGTAGGCGTAGGCCTGGGTCATGGTGCTCGTCGTCGCGTTGGGCGTGCGCGCTTCGACAGTCGTGGTCACCAGATCAGTATCGGCTCATGCTGTGACATCTACCGCGCCCCATCATGTCCCAAGTTTGCCGAAGCAAGAACTATGAAAAGAGTTCAGCGTAGATTTCACGCGTAGCCGTTGACTGATTCAACGTGTAGAAGTGAAGTCCCGGTGCAGCGGATTCGAGCAATTGTCGACAGAGTTCGACCGCGGCCCTGATGCCCTCACTTCGAACGCCAGGCGCGCCGCCTTGAAGATTCGCTTCTTCGAGGCGAGCGACGAGCGACGCGGGCACGTTGGCACCCATCGCGGCCATGCGCTCTATGCCGCTCAGGGTCGTGACGGGCATGATGCCCGGCAGGACCGGCTTGTCGACGCCCAGATCGCGCAACTCTCCAACGAGACGCACCCACTCATCAAGTTCGAAGAAGAACTGCGTGACCGCGAAGTCCGCGAGCGCCAATTTCTTCGCGAGGAAATGTCGGTCGGACGCGAGGTCCTTCGAGCGCGGGTGGCCCTGGGGGTGGGCGGCCACGCCAATGGAGAAGTCCCCCACCTCTCGCGCCAGCTCCACGAGGTCGCTCGCGTGTGAGAACTCCGAGGCGACCAGTGCCGGATCGTCGGGGATGTCGCCGCCCAGTGCCATGACGTTGGTGACGCCCGCGTCCTGGTAGTTCTTCAAGATGTCGCGCATCTCGGCACGACTGTGCCCGACACAGATCAGGTGCGCCATGGCGGTCATCGCGCCGCCACGCTGGATGCGGGTCACCAGATCAAAGGTGCGCTGGCGCGACGCGGCTCCCCCTCGGTACGTCACCGACACGAACGAGGGGTGCAGGGGTGCCAGTTCGAAGAGCGTCCGCTCGAGTCGCAGCTCCTCGTCATCAGACTTCGGCGGGAAGAACTCGAACGAGTGGGTGCTACCCGCTCGCAACATCTCGTCGATGCGCACGAAACTAGTTCGCCCTGCCAAAGTCGTCCTCGATGCGGACAATGTCGTCCTCGCCGAAGTACGTACCGTGCTGGACCTCTATGAGGACCACCGGCGTCGTGCCACGATTCTCGCAGCGATGCGCCTGGCCCACCGCGACGTCGATACTCGCGCCCGGGTCGAGCTCGTGCTCGACCCCGTCGAGTATCACCGTCGCGTGACCGTTCACAATGAACCAGTGTTCGGCCCGTTGGGCGTGCTTTTGATAGCTGAGCCGCTTGCCGGGTGCCACGATGATCCGCTTCACTTTGTGATCGAACATGTCGTCGTCGAGCACGGTGAAACTGCCCCACGGGCGTTCGTCGAACTCTCGACCCTTGTCGTCTGTCGTTGTCATCGCACCTTCTCCGCTGCCAGTACGGCGTTGCGTAACAGCATTGCACGCGTCATCGGTCCCACGCCACCGATGCGCGGCGTGATCCAACGCGCCACGTCAGCGACCTCATCGGCGACGTCGCTCATGAGCTTCTTGCCCGACCAACTCGTGCCCGCGCCAACGACCGCCGCCCCGGGCTTGACCATGTCGGCCGTGACGAGCCCCGCGACGCCGGCCGCGGCGACGATCACGTCACCCTGACGCGTCAAGGTCGCCAGGTCCTCAACGCCGGTGTGCACGACCGTGACCGCGGCATTGCAGCCCGGTCGACGCATGGCGAGCAGCAACGAGAGCGGACGGCCAATCGTGAGCCCCCTACCGATGATCACGACGTGTTTGCCCTCGACGGGCACGTGGTAGTCGCTCAACAACTCAACGATGCCCGCCGGTGTGCACGGCAGTGGTCCGGGCGCCCCCATGACCAGACGACCGAGATTGGTCGGGTGCAGACCGTCGACGTCCTTCGCGGGGTCGACGCGCAGGAGTATCTGCTCTTCGTTGATGCCCGCGGGCAGCGGCAACTGGACGAGGATCGAGTGCACCGACGGGTCGGCGTTCAGACGGTCGATCACCGCTTCGACATCCTCCTGGGTGGCGCTCGCGGGCAGGTGCTCGTGCAGCGAGGTGATGCCGATCTCTTCACAGTCCGCGTGCTTCATTGCCACGTACTTGGCGCTCGGCCCGTCGTCGCCCACGAGCACGGTGCCCAGACCAACGGGTCGCCCGACGGCGGCGAGGCGGTGCGCGCGGTCGGCGAGTTCAATCTTGATGCGTCCCGCGAGTCGTTCTCCGTCGAGTAGTTCTGCAGTCATGGCGCTCCTAATGACGAAAGTGACGCTCACCGGTGAGCATCATTACGATTCGAGCGGCGTTCGCCGCGTCGATGACTTCCTGGTCGCGCACCGAGCCACCCGGTTGGACGACCGCACTCACCCCGACGCTGGTCAGTGATTCAAGGCCGTCGGCGAAGGGGAAGAACGCGTCGGATGCCGCGGCGCCACCCTGGGCCAGGGGACCGGCTTTGGCGGTGGCGATGCCGGCGGCGACCACGCGTGACTGTTGGCCCGCGCCCACTCCGACCGCCACCCCGTCTTTGGCGATGACAATGGCGTTCGAGGTCGTTCGAGCACAGACGCGCCACGCGATACTCAGGTCCTGGAGTTGTTGGGCCGAGGGTGTCTCGTCGGTCACACAGCGCCACTGACTGACCGGCACGAGCAATTCGTCGGCGTTCTGCACCAGGGCCGTGTCACCGAAGGTGCGCACCGAGAGACTGAGCGGCTCTGGCGCGGGGGCACTCAAGAGACGGGTGGCCTTTCGACGCTTGACGAGCACGGCGACTGCGTCCTCGTCAAAGGATGAGGCGACGATGACGTCGGCCTGGGGGCCACTCGCGATGAGCTCGGCGAGCGCGACGTCGATGGTCCCTTCGACCGCGACGATGCCCCCAAAGGCGCTCTGGGGGTCGGCCGCGAGGGCCTTGGTGAAGGCGTCCGCGAGCGAGCTACCGAGTGCGGCGCCCGAGGCGTTGGCGTGCTTCATGATCGCCACCGCCGAGAAGCCGGGCCAGTCACTTCGCAGTTCGTGCACCAGGCGCCACGCGGCGTCGGCGTCGAACAAGTTGAGATACGACAGCGGCGTCCCGGCGTGCTGGATAACCCCGTCCCACCACGGCGTCGTGCCCGCGAGACGGTAGCGCCCACCGATCTGGTGCGGGTTCTCGCCGTAACGCAGCACGCTCGCTCGCTCCAGGGTCAGGTGCACGGTGTCGGGCAAGACCTGGTCGACCTCACTGGGCTGGGGCCCGATCTCGCCCCCGCCGTCGAGCCAGCGAACGATCTGGGCGTCGTAGGCGGCCGTGTGCGCGAAGGCCGCGCGCGCGAGTCGGTGGCGCGTGGCGTGGCTCAACTCTGCGCCGCGCTTCAATTCTTCGAGCACCTCGTCGTACTGCTCGGGGCTCGTGAGCACGCCCACGTGCTGATGGTTCTTCGCCGCGGCGCGCACCATCGAGGGTCCGCCGATGTCGATCAGCTCGATTGACGGGTCAGAGGAGAACGGATAGAGATTGCACACCACGAGGTCGATGGGCGTGATCTCGTGTGCGGAAAGTGCCGCCATGTGCTCGGACTTGGAGCGGTCTGCGAGGATGCCGCCGTGGATGCGCGGGTGCAAGGTCTTCACCCGGCCATCGAGCATCTCGGGAAAACCGATGACGTCGGCCACGTCGAGGTGCTCGACGCCCGCCTCGGTGAGGGCACGGGCCGTTCCGCCCGAGGCGATCAGTTCGACGTCAAGGGCCGCGAGACCCTTCGCGAACTCGATCAGTCCGGTCTTGTCATAGACGCTCAACAGCGCACGCATTTCAGTTCTCCTCTAGGGCGCCGGCCACGGATATGGGCTCGTCGCCTTGGTCCATCGACGCCATCACCCTAGTGAGCACGAGGGGGTAGAGCTGGCGCTCGACGTCCTTGATGCGCTCATGGAGCGACGCTTCGTCATCTTCGGCGTAGACCGGGACCCGGCGTTGGGCGAGCACGGGGCCGTTGTCGAGCTCTTCGGTGGCGATATGCACCGTGCAGCCCGACTCGGCGACCTTGGCCTCGAGCGCCTGGGCCACCGCGTGCCAGCCCTTGAAATCGGGGAGCAGGCTCGGGTGGGTGTTGAGCACGCGCCCCGGGAACGCTTCGTGAAAGACACCGGTCATGATCGTGCCGAACCCGGCCATGGCGACCAGGTCGATGCGGTACTTGGTGAGCACCTGGGCGAGCGCCTTCGAATAGCCCTCACGGTCGAAACGGGCACTGAACCCGCCGTAGTCGGCCCGCCCGACGAGCAACGCCTCGATACCGGCGCCCTGGGCGACCTCGAGGCCGCGACAGGGTCGGTCCGACGCCACGAGCGTGACGTCCAGACCGGCGTTGATTATGGATTCGAGAATGGTGCCAGACCCCGACACCAAGACACACAGGCGAACGTGGGCCAACGCGCTACAGCGCCTTGACGATCTCGACCATCTTCTGGCCAGCTTCAGTGGGGTTCAAACAGACGTGCACGCCCGCTTCACGAAGCGCGTCCATCTTGGCCTGCGCGGTGCCCTTGGAGCCCGAGATGATGGCCCCGGCGTGTCCCATCTTTCGACCCGCCGGCGCGGTGACGCCCGCGATGTAGGACACGACCGGCTTGGTCATGTTGTGCTTGATCCACTCGGCCGCGCGCTCCTCTTCAGAGCCCCCGATCTCGCCGATCATCATGACCGCCTTGGTCTCGGGGTCCGCCTGGAACGCCGCGAGACAGTCGATGAAGTTGGTACCCGGAACCGGGTCGCCACCGA
>JABBNY010000274.1 GCA_019352095.1 Acidobacteriota bacterium | reverse complement strand
AGGGTCTTGTCCGGCGTGATCAGGGTGCCATCGACGTCAGAGAGCACGAGGCGAACGCCGCTCATTGGGGGAGGCACCATTCATTGGGCTCGATGATGCTCGAGATCGCCTCAGGCCCCCAGGATCCCTGGGGATAGAACTGCACGGGCTGAGGGTCATTGAGCAGCGGTGCTGCCACCTCCCAGAGCCGCTCGATTCCGTCGGACCTGGTGAAGAGGGCTCGATTGCCCAGCATGGCCTCGAGGATCAAGTGCTCGTACGCTTCGAGGTTGTTGGCCGCCCGAAACGAGTCCTGGTAGTGGAACGTCATTTCAGCTGAGTCGAGATGCATGTGGGGACCAGGTTCTTTGGTCAGGAAATGAGCATGGATCGAACCCGGGTCTGCGAAGTCGACGACCAGCTTGTTACCGCGCCACTTGGGCTCTGAGGTGCTCGTCGGGAACAGTCGCATGACCGGCTCATCGAAGCCGATCGTTATGACCTGTCGACTCTGGGCGAGACACTTACCGGTGCGCAGGTAAAAGGGAACGCCCTTCCAGCGCGTGTTCTCCACCTCGGCGCGTAGCGCCACGAAGGTCTCTGTCTGTGAGTCGGGTGCGACCCCGTGCTCGCTGCGGTAGCCGTCGTACTGCCCGCGAACGACGTTGGCCGGATCTATTGGTAGAAGAGTCTGAAAGACCTTGTGGACTTCGTCGCGTAGGGGACCAGCGTCCAGGCTCGTGGGCTGCTCCATGGCGATGAAGCCAAGCACCTGGAAGAGATGGGTGACGACCATGTCGCGAAAGGCCCCGGTCTCTTCGTAGAAGGCTCCGCGATTTTCGATGGAGAGGGTTTCGGGAACGTCGATCTGGACGTAGCGAACATGATCGCGGTTCCAAAGAGGTTCGAAGAGTCGGTTCGCGAATCGCAGGGCCAAGATGTTGTCAATCGACTCTTTGCCAAGAAAGTGATCGATACGAAAGACCTGTGTCTCTTCGAAATTGGCTTTGATCACCGCGTTGAGGTTCTGGGCCGAGGCGAGGTCCATGCCGAAGGGCTTCTCGCAGATGACTCGCGAGTTCTCATTGAGTCCAGACGCGCCCAGCGCTTGGATCATGGCGAGTACGGCGTCGGGTGGAACCGCGAGATGGAACAGTCGCAGCACGGGGCCACCGATCTCCATTTCGGCGACGGCGACGGCCTGCGTGAGTGCACTGAAGTCGTCGGGGTCCGCAACGACGAACGAGAGGGATGCCTCGAACTGTTCCCACGCTTCGCCCTCGGGCTGGTTCGACCCGAATTGTCGAACCGCGTCTCGGGCGTAGGAGCGAAAGGCGTCTGTTCCCATTGCGAAGCGCGAGGGTGCGGATCCGATAATCCGGTAGCGCTCGGGGAGCAGTCCGGCGGTGGCGAGGTGAAAGAGCCCGGGGATGATCTTGCGTTTGGCGAGATCACCGGTAGCGCCGAAGAGGACGATGACGTGGTTGTGGGGAACCTCGTAGTCCGGGTCAATGGTGGGGGTGTTCACACTGTGCCTCCAATTGTTCGGTGCACCGTGGCACCTTTGGCGATGAGGATCTCACTCGTGAGATTTGGGGAAAACAAGCCGTGTTCGATGACGCCCGGGGTCATCGAGAGTGATGCGGCGAGCGTCGCGGGTTCGCTGATCTCACCTCGATAGTCAGCGATCACGCCGCCATCGGGGCTGAGGGCCACGTCGCGCACGCTCGTGGGCGTCAGACGACGCAAGGTGGCGGCAAGTCCAAAGGCGTGGAGCTCTAGTGGGACTGGTGCGCGCAGTTCGTCCACGGACTTCGTCGAATCGGCGATGACGACGAAGCGCTCGGCTGAGGCGGCAACTATCTTCTCGCGCGTGTGCGCACCACCACCACCCTTGATCAGCCAGCCACTCCGGGCAATCTGATCGGCGCCGTCAATCGCGAGGTCGAGGTGATCAAGTTCATCGAACGTTTCGACGACGAGTCCGAGCGAGCGCGCGGCGTGCTCGGTGTGCGGCGAGGTCGCGACGTAGACGACCTTGGGGAGGCGTTGAGCGAGGGCCGCGAGGAGGTACGCCACGGTCGTGCCCGTTCCGAGCCCGACACGCATCCCGTCTCGCACCATGTCGGCGGCTGCTTGGGCCGCCAGTCGCTTCTCCGCCTCGACGCTCATGCGCTGAGCGCGGTCGGATCGGTGATGATAAGGGAACGCTCGGACACGACGCGCCCCGCAGGTATCGACGTGTCACCCTTCAAGAGTCTCGCGAGCGCCTCGCGCTGTTCGGGTCCGGTGATGAGCCACAAGAGCTGGTCACTGCGAGCAAGCGCGGGGTACGTCAAGGTCATTCGACGCCTGCCCTGGTATTCGCCCGTTGCCGAGACCAGTCGATCACTGACCTCCAGTACCGGGTCGTCGGGGATCAGTGATGCGGTATGGCCGTCGGGCCCGAGCCCGAGATGGACGAGATCGAATCGTTCGGGCAAGAGTTCCGCGTACGCCCGAGCACCTTCTTCGAGATCCTGCTCGACCGGCATGGGCACGATGTTCGCTTCAACGGTCCCGAGACTTCGTCGCAAGTTGGTGAGATTTCGTTCACCGCTTCGCACGTGCGCGGCACGCTCGTCGACTTGGTAGATGACCGTAAACGCCCAGGGCATGTTCATGGTCGCCAGCGCTTCGAACATCGGCCACGGCGTGTGGCCACCACTCACGGCAAACGTGAACGTGCCCTTGGATAAGATTGACTGCTCGGCTCGTTCGGCGATGAACGCCGCCGCCTTGTGCGCGGCGACCGCGGCGTCCTCGAACTCTCGAAGTTCGTGGCGCATCTCAGGATGCCTTCTCGGCGTGTCCGCCGAACTCCGAGCGCATGGCCGACAAGACCTTCGCCGTGAACTCACCCTCGTCACGCGATTCGTATCGTTGCCAGAGCGCCGCGCTGATCACTGGTGCCGGCACCGACTCGTTGATGGCCGCTTCGACGGTCCAGCGCCCCTCACCCGAGTCCGAGACCCGGCCGGCACCACCACGCGTGCCTTCGGCGGCCCGGGTGGTGGAGCCGTCA
>JABBNY010000028.1:15576-19464 GCA_019352095.1 Acidobacteriota bacterium | reverse complement strand
CAACACCCGAGACGACGGCGAGGAATTCCTCGACCTCGCACTCAAGATCGGCATCACCACCACCGTGCATCGATATCCCTTCGACCACGCCGCCCAAGCCCTCAGCGACCTCGCGAATGATCGATTCACGGGAACTGCGGTCTTGACCGGATTCGACGTCTAACGGATCATTCCTCACCACAGGCCCCCTCAGGTCGAATGGAATTGAAGCCGACGTCTTCGACGATTGAGCTGGGGCTGATCACCACTGCATCCACCACTCCCGAATTGAGACGACCGGCCGGACCCCGCTGTCGACGACGCTCGAAAACTGGACGGTTTCGACGGTGAAAAGTGAACACCCAAGATTGCGGGGTGATCCCATCGCGACGGGGACGTACTTCCCCTGAATTCGAGGAGCCGGCTTCAACTGGTCAACGCAACGGGTTCAGCGAATTCCTCGTCTGGTCTCAAATGTCCCAAGGTCCGTCCTGGCCGTCCTGGTTGCTGATGCCATCGAGTCAGTGGAAACTCGAGGCCGTCTTCGCTGCACGTGCACCCTCAACCGTGGGGTCTGCATGGACCCCACTCCCTTCACCGCGACGAGGCTGAGGGGCTCGTTGCGGGCAAGCCCCGTCGCCTCAATCCACCGATGACTTGAATCCGGCACCACCCAAACTCACGACGACGCCATCGTCGTATTTTGGTCCCTGCTCGGCTGCCGCCCACGCGACCGCCGACGTCGGCTCAACCCACAATCCGTCACGAGCCAAGGAGGCCACTGTCGCCTTGATGACGTCACGAGTGACCGTTCGCACTTCCCCTCCCGTCACGTCGATGATCTTCTTGATCTGGTCAAATCGGCGCGGCGCCACAATCGCGATGCCGTCGGCGACCGGCAACTCGTCGCCGTGTGACAGGTCACCAGCCAAGGCAGACCAGCCGACCGCTTGCGCCGCCACCATCTTGGGAATCCGCGACGTGAATCCGTGCTCCAAGAGATAACGAAAACCCAGGTAGGCACCGATAAAAAGGCTACCGTTGCCTACTGACATCACCACTTGAGCCGGCGCGTCGCCCAATTGCTCCCATACTTCGAACGACCAGGCCTTGGTGCCGTCGGTGAAGAAAGGGTTCTCCACGTGGCTGGCGTAGAGAGTACCGTCGCGTGAGGATAGTTCGAGTGCCACGGTCGTCGCGGCCGAACGGGGGCCATCCACCAGTCGGACGTCGGCGCCGTACACCCGAGACTGGTACAACTTCGCGGCGGGGGCACTCGAGGGGGCTACGACGACGCAGTCGATTCCCAGTCGAGCACAGTGAGCAGCCATGGCGGCGCCCGCGTTGCCCGAACTATCGACGACCACGCTGTTGGCGCCTAGTCGAAGGGCTAATGCCGCCAGCACCTGGGCGCCTCGATCCTTGAACGAACCACTGGGCATGATGTAGTCGCACTTGGCATAGGTCGATTCACCCATGGTCAAGAGCGGAGTCCGGCCTGAGCCAAGATCGGCGGCCGCGAGACTCTCGGCGTCCATGGCGAGTGCCTCCACGTAACGAGTCAGCCCGTGAGATCGGCCCACCAAGGACGACGGAAACGCCGGGGCGTCGAATTCGAGGTCCAGCACTCCCGTGCAATCACACGTGAAGCGATCCAGCGTCACCTCGTACGTCGCGCCGCACACTGCGCATCGGTAGTGAACATGGTCGAAGTTTCCCGTCATGATGTGGTGCTCCATCCCCTACTCAGGCCCGACTCTTGCGTTGGTAGTGCCGACATGTCGCCGCCGAGGCGATGGGTCCATCGTTGGGTCAAAGGGTGTGGTCTCGACCTGGTCATGAACGTGGTCCCCTCATCCAGCGCTGCCCTCATGGCTCTAGGATCCTGCGAGCCCGAGCAACGACCGGCGCGTCAATCATTTTACCATTCAGCGAGGTCACCCCGCCCCCGCTCAGTTGCACCGCGGCCACTACGTCTCTGGCCCATTGAAGGTCCGCGCTCGAAGGGGCGAAGGCCGACGCGACGACGGAGAGTTGAGCGGGGTGCACGCACAACTTTGCCCCCATACCCAATCGCCGCGCAGCGAGTGCGTCCTTCTTGACGCACTCAAGATCGCCGAACTCCAATGTCGGACCGTCCACGGGACGGGGGAGACCAGCGGCCGCCGACGCGACGACCAATCGTGACCGCGGATACGCCAAGAGCATCTCGCTCGTTTCGACGCCGAGTTCGCTGGCGTAGTCAGCGCTACCAAGATGAAGTCGACGAACACCCGAGCGAGCGATCTCGTCGACCTCGGTGACCCCGCGTGCCGATTCCACCAGCGCCTCGACCACGACCTCGCGCTCGAGGCGTGCCAGAAGTCGTGCGACCTCGTCGGGCGACTGGACCTTGGAGAGGATGACCCCACCGACCCACTCGCAGCGGTTGACAAAGGCGACATCGTCGTCGAAGTAATCGCTCGACGCATCATTGATGCGAACGTACGACAGACGACTGAGCGACATCGTTGCCAGGTGTTGTCGCGCCGGGACTTTGTCCCCAGGGTCCAGCGCATCCTCAAGGTCGACGATCACGACGTCAGCCGAAGAGGTCAGGGCCTTCTCGATCCGTTCTGGCCTCGTCGCCGGCACGAAGAGATACGTCGTGGCGTCCATCTCGCTACGACCAAGCGTCCTCGCCGTAGGGTCGACGACGCGGTGGCGCGAAATCCTGCTTCCAGACCATGAACTTGCGCCGGAAGTAGCACACTTCGAGTCCATTCTGATTGAAGCCCTTGGTGGCCACGGTGATCACTCCCCTGTCTTCTTTCGACTGCGAGGCGACCTTGTCCAACACCATCGACTCGGCGTAGATGGTGTCACCGTGAAAGGTCGGATTCTTGTGCAACAGGGTCTCGATCTCGAGGTTGGCAATGCATGAACCCGACAGATCAGGGACACTCATGCCGATGATGAGCGAATACACCAGGTTGCCGACCACGACATTCTTTCCGTGCACCGTCTCGTGTTCGCCGAACCATGCGTTGGTGTGCAAGGGGTGGTGATTCATCGTCATCATGCAAAAGAGGTGGTCGTCGAACTCAGTGATGGTCTTACCGGGCCAGTGTTTGAACACGTCGCCCACAGTGAAATCTTCGAAATATCGTCCGAAGGGACGGTCGTATGTCGTCATCATCTACTCTTTCATCACTCGTCGTGCGCCCGGGCCTATGCGTCAAACGCTCCAGCCTCGCGCAATTCCTCGATCACCGTGTCGTCGTAGCCCAACAAGTTGACCAAAATATCCTGGCCGTCCTCATTGCGCAAGGGCGCACGACGATACGGCCCCTTGTCGGGTCCGACATTGACCGGACTCACCACTTGGCGCACCTCGCCAAAGCGAGGATGCTGCGTCGTGGCGATCATGTCGCGCGCCAGGGTCTGGGGCTCTTCGAGGGCCTCGGCCAGGGTATTGACGGGTCCACAGGGAACACCGAATTCTTTGAGTCGGGTGATCAAATCTGAGGAACCCATGGCGAGGAACTTCTCGTTGAGAATCGGCAGCAGGATGTCCTTGTTCCGGCTGCGCGCAGAGAAGGAATTGAAACGTTCGTCATACGCCAACGGCGCATCATCGAGAGCCTCGCAGAGCCGCTGCCAGAACTTCTCCTTCGCGCACGCCACGACGATCCATCCGTCAGCCGACTCAAATGCTTGAAACGGGACTATCGAAGGGTGCGCGGAGTGACGAGTCCTCTGCGACATCAATCCACCGTTCAAATACCACGTCGCGGGATACGTCAGCATCGACAGCGCCGTATCAAAGAGACTCACGTCACAGTCCATGCCCACTCCGTCGCGGCGCGCCGAATGCAGACCGGCCAGAATGGCCTCGAGGGCGAGGGTCATGCCGAAGCGGCCCCCCGC
>JABBNY010000028.1:0-15566 GCA_019352095.1 Acidobacteriota bacterium | reverse complement strand
CGCCGAATGCAGACCGGCCAGAATGGCGATGGCGGCGACGAGCCCACCCGAGAAGTCCACCAGGGAGAGACCGGACTTCGTAGGCGGGCCATCGGGGTCGCCGGTCAACTCCATCCAACCCGCGGCACCCTGGAAGATGTAGTCGTATCCGGGCTCATTCCTCAGTGGTCCCGTCATGCCGAAGCCAGAGAGGCTGCAACATACGACGGCGGGATTGATGTCCTTCAAGTCGTCGTAGGTGATCCTGATCTTCTCGGGCACGTCACCACGCAGATTCGAAAACACCACGTCACTATGGCGAACCAGGTCCTCAAAGACCTGACGGCCCGACGTATTCGTCATGTTCAGTGACATACTGCGTTTGTTGCGATTGAAGGTCTCGAAGAAGAGACTGTCCTCACCTTCTTGAAAGGGAGGGACGTAGCGACCCACGTCGCCCAATGAGCGAGGGTCCTCAATCTTGATGACGTCGGCGCCGAGGTCAGCCAAGTGCACGCTCGCGTAGGGTCCAGCCCCGAATTGCTCCAGCGCGAGAATGCGCACGTCGTCGAGTGGTCTCACGAGGGGGTGTCGCTCACTAGGGCGCTGACGTGGGCACGAGCGGCGGTCAGCGTGGCGACGCGGTTCATCTCGTTTCCCACAATCTGGAGACCCTCGTCCACTCCCATGCCCGGCTTGGCCAGGACCTGGTTCGCCTCACAGGCCATCGCGATATGGGCGCTCACTTGAGCAGAACGCTCCGTCTCGTTGCAGCTGCCGCCGCAATACGCCTTGAGGCCGTGGGCGCGTACGAACAACAGCGCCTCGATGGTGTTGTTGACACCGCCGAGATCAGGCATCTTGACGTGGATGACGTCGGCTGATTGACCGGCCACGAAGGCCTCGATGTCTTCAAGCGTGTTGCACCACTCGTCGACCACGAGTTCCACATTGATGTGACGCTGGGCCAGTTCGCGGCGCAGTTGGGCCATCGCTTCGATCTGAGCGTCGCGACTACCGGCGTCGAGGGGGTGCTCGATACGCAGTTGCAGGGGTGCGGCGACGTGTGAGAGCGACAGAAGGAAATCGGCGATCCGGGAGACGTCACCACCGAATACCTCGCCAATCGTGCCGTAACAGTCGAAGTGCAGGAGCGGCTGATAGTGCGAATTGACGCGAAGGCTCAGCACGCGATCACGTACCCACTTCACGTACTCGGTGAGAATCTCCCCGTTGGTTCCGACCTTGGTCACCGCATTGTTGATCAATCCATGCGGCAGCACCGCGACTTGGCGAAGAATCATCTTTTCGACGTTGTCGTAACGATCATCACCGGATTGAGCGAAGATCGGGACGACCGCCATCTGCGACTGCGTCTCGTACTCATCACGAATCACCTCGGCCATCGTGATGCGTCGCGCTCGTGCCACGGCATCGAGAAGGGCCTGGGTGACCCCGTAGCGGATCGCGGTATGCAGTCGCTGGCCGTTCATCACGAGGTCGTCGACTTGGCGGGCGAGGTCGCGAAAGCTTGTGAGCCCAACACCTACGAGAAGGGGACGAACGAATTCGTCAATGGTCGCAAGGATTTCGCTGGCCCTGAAGAGTGGGTCGCGCCCTCCAGCACCTGAATACTGCACCGCGACGCAGTCGCCGAAGGCGACATCGCCATCACTCAGCACCAAGAGCACCGACACGGACTCACCGGGCTGGCGGATCCGCTCGAAACCCGGTGTCTCGGGTAGACCTTGGTAATCGAATCCTTCGTGGCCTGCCCCGTGGCGAATTGCCATCTGGTCGTCGAAGAAGAAACCTGCTTGCCCGGCGGTGCAAAGGACATCACTGATCACCAATTCCTGAACCACCACTCTTCCCTCATCTCCTTCTTGAATGTGAACCCGAGTTGTTGCCACCGCAGTCAGGAGCGATGTCGAAAGTTCACGTTCCCTCACGCCGCTCGCAGGAGACACCTCGGCCGCGTCGCCCTCGCGTCTCGCACAACGCGGGCGGCGAATCGCGGTGACTCAGCATCGCCAATACTAGAGGAATCGGCGTACGCAGTATCTTCACCCGGACCACAAATCACGTAATGACCAGGTGCCTGCACGCCACCGATGACGTGGGGTTCGACGTCACGGCCACCGTGCGATGTGGAGCGTCAACAACCTCGATGCTCCCTCAGTGATGCTCCGCCCACGACTCGGGCAATTCCCCGGTGGACGGCGCCAGTGCGCCAGGGGCAAACGCCACCTCCACTCCCTGTCGTCGCCACCTCACCACCGCCAGACATCCTCGCCGCGAAACGAGGAAGTGGCTCGCCTCAGTTCCAAATCCTCTCGAGTGCGCGCATGATGTTGCCACCCAAAACGGCCGTGATGTCAGAGTCGGAGTAGCCGTGTTGGACCAACCAACCACAGATGTTCTCGAAATTCTCGGTGGGATTCTCCAGACCATCAACGTAGGCGACCTTTTCGAATGAAGGACCGGCCGGTGCCGCGACCTTCAGCAGATGGCCGAAGACATTGTGGAGTTCAACATGGTCACCGTAGAGCGTGTCGGGCCCAAAAGCCACGTGATCAATGCCGACCAAATCGACGCAGTATTGAAAGTGATCCATCACCGAAAGGATGTTGTGATGGGGATGCGCACGTGACAACGTCGTATGGGGCGCCGCTGACATTCCAATGACACCTCCCGTTGCGGCAACGGCACGCAGGACGTCGTCACCCTTCAAGCGCGGGATGTCCCAGATGGCTCGAGCACCGGCGTGAGTCATGAATACTGGCTGGGTGCTGGCATCGCACGTGTCAATACCCGTTTGATCCGAAGAGTGCGAGATGTCGATTGCCAGACCGAGTTGATTCATTCGATGCACGGCACGTCGTCCGAAGTTCGTCAAACCACCGTCGGTGGGCTCGTTGAGACCACTACCCAAGGCGTTGGAATCGGAATAGGCGATCCCGATCTGGCGAAGGCCCAACCCGTAGAGCACGTCAAGTCGGTCGATCTCATTCTCGATGGGCGTTGCCGCCTCCAACCCGAACACCAAACCGACCCGGCCCGAACGATGGGCCTGCTCGATGTCGCCGAGCGTGCGGATAACGACGATGTCATCTTGGTGGGCGATGTCCGCTTGGCGCATCCCCAAGTCCGTGATGATATCCAACCACCGCCAGGGAGCATTGCCCGTCACGCAGGCGGTGCCATCCATCATGTTGTCAAACACCACCGTCATACCCGACGCCATCAAGCCTGCGAAACCGGTGTGCTGGCGACCGGTGCGGTTGTACGCCGGCGTCTCGTGCATATCCCGGGGGAAACGGACCGGATGGTCATGCAGGCTGATGACGATATTGTCATCGAGTAACCGACGCACCCTCTTGGTCTCATCCACGCTCAAGTCGGCGTCGTAGGGAGCCACTCGTGCGAATTCCGGAGAGAGGTCGAAGACCGGTAGGTCTTCTCCGGCCGCTAAGTAGCCGTACGACACGTAGGGATTCTCCATGGTCACTGACGTGTGACGGGCGCCAAGCGATGTGGCCCGTCGGCGAGTAGCCGCCAGAGATACTCCCACGCACGCATACCTTCACGAAGTCGCGAGATACGCATGAACTCATTGGGCGCGTGCAACTGCTCGTCGGAGGTAGAGAACGAGAAGAAGAGTGTCTTCACACCCAGCACCTCCTCGAACAACGCGGTCGCCGGCAGCGTGCCGCCGATGACCGCATGAAGCACCTCGCGTCCCGGGTACACGTGTTCCAGGGCGGCAGTGGCCGCTCGAATTGCCGGGTGGTCGGGACTGATCGAGTACGCCGGCACGCCTCCTTCGTCACTCCGCACCACCACACGGGTACCCACGGGCTGGTGAGCGATCACGTGCTGGGTGATGACGTCAAGGACGTGCTCGGGATCTTGGCCTTTGACCAACCGCGAGGTCACGTGAGCCGTCGCCACGTGAGGAATCACCGTGTACTTGCCACCCGCAGAGACCCCGTTGATCTCCAAAGTCGGACGCTCGAAGAGTCGTTCGAGCGTGCTGTAGCCAACCTCGCCGAAGACCTCGGGGACGCCACGATCGGCGGCGAACTCAGCCTCATCAAAGGGCACGGAGGAAATCTCCTCGCGGCGCTTCTCGCTCAGATCAGCCACACCGTCGTAGAAACCGTCGACCGCCACGCGACCATCCGCAGTGTGCAGACTGGCAAGAATCTCGGCCATCGCGTGTACCGGATTGGCCACGGTTCCTCCGTAACGCCCCGAGTGGAGGTCCTCCTTCGCTCCCGTCACCTCGATATCGAGAGCGACCAAACCCTTGGACGCGATCGACAGTGAAGGCTCCGTGGGACGCCACATTGCGCCGTCAGCGGAGATGACGAGGTCGGCCGCGAGCTCCTCAGCGTTGGCACGAACATATTCCGGAAAGTGCGGACTTCCGATCTCCTCTTCGCCTTCGAAGACGAACTTGACGTTCAGTGGCAGCGCCTTCTCCTGGTCGAGGAAAGCCTGAGCGACCTTCAAGACGATGTAGACGGGGCCCTTGTCGTCGGTCACACCACGGCCGCGCAGAACGTCACCGTCGCGCACCATCTCGAATGGTGCCGTCGTCCATTCCGCGAGATCACCGGTGGGCTGGACGTCGTAGTGACCATAGACCAAGACGGTCGGCGCCCCGGGAGCACGGAGCCAATCCGCACGAACCACGGGGTGACCCGATGTCGGAACGATTCGCACGTCGGCGAAGGACAATTGAGCGGCCAGCCATTCGGCGGCCTGTTGCATCGTTTCGGGTGAAGCATCGCGACTGATGCTGGGGATGGCAACGTAGTGCGAGAGTTCTTCGATGTAGGCGTCGTCGTCTGAATTAAAAGAGAGCATGTCCACCATCGATCGGTAGGACCTGGCCGCTGATCCACGACGAAGCGTCCGATACGAAGAATCCCACGCCATTGGCTATGTCCTCGGGCGCACCGAGGCGGCGCACCGAGATCCCCTTGACGAGGGCTGCTTGGCCATCCTCGCCGTAGCTCTCCCATTGCTGAATGGTGGTGGGATTCGAAAGAACGAACCCCGGGGCGATGCAGTTCACCGTAATGCCGTACTGTCCCAACTCGTGGGCGGTCTGGCGCGTGAAGGCGATCTGGGCGGCCTTGGATGAGGCGTACGCCTGAATTCCCGTGAGGCTGACGCTACGGCCCGCGCCCGAAGAAATGTTCACAATGCGACCCCAGCCCGCTTCCTTCATGCCGGGCACGACCGCTCGTGTGCAATTGAAGGTACTCGTCAAGTTGGCGCTCACCACTGCTGACCACTGCTCGTCCGTGATCTCCTCAATGGGGTGGTGGACCTGACCGACGACACCGCCAGCGTTATTCACGAGGACATCGACCGCACCTACCTTGGCGAAAAACTCGTTGACGGCGGCGGAGTCGGTGAGGTCGACCGTGTCCTTATCCACGCGGTGCACTTCCATGCCGTGACCCACGAGCAAGTCGGCGATGGCCGAACCAATGCCGTGAGCGGTGCCCGTGACAACCGCGACTTTCGTCGGGCCTCTGTTGAATTCAGTGCTTTGCATCTGTACAAAGTTCCTTTCTTTGGTACTTCATCGATTGACCAATCGTTCGCCTGTGGCCAACTTCAGGGCGGAGGCGAAATCCTCACCGACCTCACGAACTCTCAGAAACACGCCAGGGTCAAGCAACCCCTAACGACGCTGCAAGCGAACATCGAAGGCGTCGCGCAACGCGTCGCCAACAAAATTCAGCGACATGACCGTGAGGACGATCAAGATCCCTACCGGATAGATCAACCACCAATACCCCGCATAGATGTATGTGACACCCTGAGAGAGCATGGATCCCCAGTTGGCCGCGGGTGGTGGAATCCCAAACCCCAGGTAGCCAAGAGCCGCCAACAACAAGATGGCGTCAGCCACTTGGAAGGTGATGTTGACGACGATGGTGCCAATCGCGTTGGGCACAATGTGCTCAAAGATGCTGCGGCTGGCCCCTCCACCCATGGCCTTGACCGCTTGGACGTACTCTCGCGAACGTAAGGTGAGCGTCTCGCCTCGAATCAACCGAGCGGGAACCAGCCAGGCGAAGAGCGCCACCGCCAACGTCAGATTGAACTGATTCACCTTGACCAGCGCGGCCATCAACAACAGCACGAACAAGGTCGGAATCGACAGCATGGCGTCGACGATGCGCATCATGATGCTGTCGACGATGCCGCCGAAGTATCCCGCGACCGCACCCCAGAGGACCCCAAAGACCCCGGCCAATATCGCGGCCGCAAAGCCAATCTCAATCGACGACTGCCCGCCGACCATCATGCGCCCCAGAACGTCGTAGCCTACGTTGTCCGTACCCAGAGGATGACCCGCACCGGGCCCATTGTTCGAGTTAGCCAGATTGGTGGACACCTGGTTCGTGTGATACAGCATCGGTCCGACAAAGCAGAAGAGAACAATGAGCACGATGATGACCACACCCGCCATGGCGAGTTTGTTCTCCAAGAAGACCTGGAGCAGGGCGGCACCTCGCCGCCGCGCCGGACGAACCAATTGAGAAACCTCGGCGTTGTCAATCGCGGTCTCGGGACTCCTATCGCTGACGTCGCTCATAGTCCCCCCAATCGTTGGCTGCGTAAGTACCCCATCATGTGTAGCGGACCCTGCGATCAATGAGGCTATAGGCAATGTCCGCGGCGAGACTACCCACGACGGTGAAGACGGCGACCACGAGGGTCAGCGCCAACAACGTGGGATAGTCGCGAGTCGTCGTTGAGGACCAGAAGAGTAGTCCCACCCCCGGGTAGTTGAACACAGATTCGGTAATCAGGTTTCCTGACATCAGAGCAGGAACACTGAGTCCGAGCAGTGTGACGATCGGTAGAATCGCGTTACGCAACATGTGGCCCATCAACACGCCTCTTTTGGTGACGCCCTTCGCGCGAGCCGTGCGAATGTAGTCCTGAGCCAGACTCTCGATCGCCGACGAGCGCATGTAGCGACTGAACGATGCCACTCCCACGATGGTCAACGTGAGCACGGGCAGCACCATCCCTTTGGGATCACTGATGGCCCCGCTCACCGTCGCTGCCTGGGGTCCAAAAGGTGGTAGCCACTTCAGGTAAATCGAGAACAAGTAGATCAACAGCAAGCCCAACCAGAAGGCGGGCATGGAATAGCCGACGAATGAAAAACCCGTCAAGACGTAGTCGTCGGGCTTATTGCGTCGCACTGCCTGATAAGTGCCGAGGGGAATGGCAATGAGCACCGTGAAGAAGAGGGCCAGTCCACTGAGGTACGCGCTCTTGGGCAGGTCGGCGGCGAGCAACGTGGACACCTGCTCGTTGGTCTTATACGAATATCCAAGATTGCCATGAATCAGTTGATTCAGGTAGAAGACGTACTGACTGAAGAAGGGCCGGTTGTAGCCATTGGCGATGTTGAACTGTCGAATGGTGCTCGGTGTTGCGCGCGTTCCCAACTCCGCCCTTGCGGCGCCACCGGGCAACAAGTGCAGCAGGACGA
Organism: Acidobacteriota bacterium; assembly: GCA_019352095.1. Lineage (GTDB taxonomy): Bacteria > Actinomycetota > Acidimicrobiia > Acidimicrobiales > RAAP-2 > RAAP-2. Next base: position 8,050 of record JABBNY010000028.1, on the reverse strand, counting down.
AAGTGGCCAGTGAGACCAGAATCACGACCGCCACGGACTGACCAACTCGTCGGAGGACGAAACGCGTCATCGTTCGAGCCGTTCTACGAAGTCGAAGACGAACTTGATGGGTGAAGTACCTTCAATCACTTCGAAGAACCCTAGCGAATTCCGAGACCTAGAAGGAGACCATTTTCCTCCACCGCGGGACTCGTGGTGAGAAAGAGTGGAATACCTGCCTCCGGTGTTGTCACTTCGCGCACCTCACGACCATCCAACGATGTCACAGTGCCGACGATGGCGCCTGCGCCGACCTCCTCGCCCGCCTCGACGCTCGAGGCCCACCAACCCGATCCGGCCGATCGTAACCACACCCAGTGTGAGAGTTCGACAGGAGTGCGAATGGGTGCAGTGGTCTCAGCCAAGACCCCCAGATGTGACAAGGCACGACGAACTCCGTCGACGTGGGCTTGCACTGAGGCATCGTCAATGAGGCCACGGCCTCCCGCTTCCGCGGTGATCGACGGGATTCCTATTTGCGAAGCGGCCGCACTGGACGTTCCGGCGATCGGACTCTCACTCTGGGCTGATCGCAACAAATACGGCAGACCGTAGCTGACTCCCAATGTCCGTGACTGTTCTTCGACGGACGAGGCGTCATAGATCGAAAAGGGCTCGAGTGCTTCCACTTGATCGCCCGAGTGCATGTCGATGTGAAAATCCGCCGTCCGGATGGCCTCTTCGAACAATGCGAACGCCAATCTTTCGGTGAAACTTCCGTCAGCCCTACCGGGAAAGCATCGATTCAAGTTGAGTCCGTCGTGAGGTACGACAAAAGCAGTACGCGAATGAAACGACGCGAGGTTGGCAATGGGAATCACTCGCAAACGACCTCGCAGCGTTGATTCATCGAGTTCGTCCAAGAAACGTCGCAAGCCCGACATGGCCGCGTACTCACAACCATGCACCCCGGCCATCAATGAGACGGTCGGGCCCGCAGAGGCATCACCGAATTCATAAAAGGGGACATCCGAGCCGACGAGGCCATTGGCCCCGTCGACTCGGATGACTGACTGCTTCATAGTCCCCCCTACTGGCTCACCAGTAGTTTTGTAACCAGCAACTACTTGGACAACTTCCAGTACTCGGGCGTGAAGTTCAACAGCGAACTCTGAGAAACACCCTTGAGCGTCGAGCGGATCTCCGAGATCTGGAAGTCCGGGTTCGGCTGCCAGATGTCCGGCAACTGCTTCGCGAGGTAGTTCTCGTACTTGTACAGCACTGCCGTACCCGAAATCGTGTGGGTGGCGTTGATGTTCGCGTCGTTGATCGGGTTCGAGTAACTACCTTCGTTGATGCCCGATCCCGTCTCGAAGATTGACTCTCCGGTCGGGTAGTAGTCCGGTCCGTAGGACCAACCCTGACCCCAGTTTTCCATCTGCCACGAGCATGACGGTCCCACCTTGCAAGGTGCCGCGGTGGCGATCACCGTGTTGAAGGGAGCCGAGGTCAGGTTGAGCTGGATGCCATCTTGGGCCAGGTTCGACTTCAACTGCTGCATCTCCTGGCTCACGTAGGTGTAGCCCGTGGCGAACTGTAGGTTGAAGTTCAACGCGGCGCCCTTGGCAATACCGGCACCGCACTGGGTCGGACCGGTACCCGGGTTCGTGCAGGTTGACGTACCGCCCGGCTTCACCGTCCAACCGTGACTCGTCAGCAACGCCTTGGACTTCGAGGGGTTGAACGGATACGGATTGGCCGCCTCTTGGGGTGTCGACAAGTTGTTCTTCGGCTCAATCGGAACCGGTCCATAGGTCGGGTAGCCGTAGCCGTACAACGCCTTCTTGACGTCAGTGGGCTGGTTGACCATCTCCTGCATCGCCTGGCGGAAGTAGAGCTGCCTGAAGATCGGCCCCACCGTCGGGTTGTTGTAGTTCAACGGGAAGTAGTTGATGCTCCAACCGATCCAGGGCGAGGAGTTGTAGCCCTGACTCTTGAGGAGGGGTATCTGTCCCGAATCTTGCGGCGGCACGTAGCCATAGTCCACTGTTCCCGCACGTAGAGCGTTGTACTCCGCCGCGTCGGTCGTGAAGGGCTGCAAGGTCAAGGAACCGTACGAAACCTTCACTGGACCCGAGTAGCTGGGGTTCGGAACGAACACCGTGTGCCCGGTCGAGTCGAATTGCTTCAACTTGAACGGACCGTCAACGACCTGCCACAGGGGGTTGGTCGCGTAGGTGGCCACCGTCTGCGCCTGAGCGGTGAGGAACTTCCACACGGCCTGCGCTCCCGCAGTCGTCCCGGCGTTGTTACCAACCGTTCCGTTGACCGAGGTCTTGTCCCATGCCGCTGCCGGCAGCGGCGTGATCTGGCTCAATTCGTTGTAGAGCATCCACGTCGTCGAGTACGCCTTGTCGAGGTTGAATACGACCGTCGATGCGTTCGGAGCCGACATCGACACGACGTTGTCGGGGAACTCTCCGGGAACGTAGACTGGCCAAATCTTCGTCTCGGCCTTGAGCATGTCCATGAAGAACAAGACATCCGCTGAAGTGACGGGCTTGCCGTTGGACCACTTGTAGGACTTCATCTTGATGGTGATGGTCTTGCCGGCGTTGGAGTACACCGGTGCCTGCGCCAATGAGAGCGTGGGGTTGAAAGTCGGCGATGCTCCATTGCCGAACCAGTACAGCGGACGGAACATCTCGGCTTGGAACTGATAGAGGTTGACGTTGCTGTAATACGCGGCACCCATCACTGGAAAGATGTAGTTCGGTGTCACCGCCGGCGGAAGAGCGAACGTGATGTTCGTCGTCGACGCAGATGCGCTTGAACCTAACGCACCGGCCCCCGCCGCCACCAGACTCGAACTGGCGATGAGTGCACCTAACGCCACTCTCACCGGCTTATGGAATAGATTTAGCATTCAACTTCCCCTTTTATTGGTCTGACCAACTATCGAAATTCAGTTCACACTAGCCTGATTCACATCTCTCGACAATGGATAGAGACGCGAAAAATGTTTCATCTTGATGAAATAAGTCAGTCGTGAATACCTACCTCCAGCACCTTCATTTGGCGCGACCATCGATGACCGACGACGTCACTTCGTCGTTGAATCCGTCTCGTGTCGTGAACTCGCCGAACCGATTTCGACGCTCACTGGTTCAAGCGGGAAGTGGCACGCCGCTTGGTGTCCGGCCGCAAAGGACCGTAGCGGTGGCTCTTGTTCCGCACACAGTTCGGTGGCTCGATCACAACGCGTGCGAAAACGACAACCCGACGGTGGGTCGAGGGCACTCGGCAACTCCCCCTTGACGATCCGACCACTCTTCGACCGTTCCAATTGCGGCGAAGGAATGGGGATCGCTTCGATCAATCTCGCCGTATAGGGGTGGACAGGGTGCTCGTAGATGATGTCGCTCGGCCCAATTTCGACCAACTTACCCAGGTACATGACACCGATAGTGTCCGCCAGATATTTGACGACCGCCAAGTCGTGGGAGATCACGATGTAGGTCAAGCCGTGCGTCGATTGAAGTCGCTTCATGAGGTTCAGGACCTGTGATCGGATCGAGACGTCCAGGGCGCTCACTGGTTCGTCCGCGACCACCAACTTGGGCGTCAACGCTAGGGCCCGGGCCAGTCCTATGCGTTGACGTTGACCACCCGAGAACTCGTGCGCGTAACGAGACACCGCTTGTCGGGGCAGGCCCACGTCGTCGAGCAATCCTTCAATGATCTGCCCCTGTTCGGCGCGGCTACCAATCTTCTGGATGGCCAACGGCTCACGCAGAATCCGCCCCACTCTCATTCGCGGGTCCAAGGAGGCGTAGGGGTCTTGGAACATCAATTGGAAATCACGACGCTTCGAGCGGAGGGTGCGTCGATTCATCTTGGTGATGTCCTCACCATTCATCACGATGTCCCCCGAATCCGCGGATTCGAGCGCGGTGACCAGTCGACCGACGGTGGTCTTGCCACAACCTGATTCACCCACGAGACCAAAGGTCTCACCCTCGCGTACGCTGAACGACACATCGGACACCGCGTGCACTTTGGCGGCCTTTCGACCAAAGATCGAGCCAGTGGCGACTGGGAATTCTTTGACCAGGTTCCTCACTTCCAAGAGCACCGGTGCCGTACTGAGCTTGGCGGCTGCTTCTGGATTACGTCGGGTCGCCGAGAGGTCAAGCGGTCCATCAATGGGGTGAAAGCACGCGAACACGTGATCGTCGTTCTCGCCGTTCAAAGGTGGTTCTTCGAGGTGACACTTCTCGGTGGCCTTGGAGCAACGCGGTGCGAAACGACAACCCACCGGAGGATTGGTCAAGTCCGGCGGCAATCCCGGGATTGAATACAGGCGTTGCTGATTGTCCTGTTCCAATCGAGGGATCGACGCCAGGAGCGCTTGTGAATAGGGGTGGTGCATCTCGTCAAACAGTGCGCTCGTCGAACTCGCCTCGACGACCTTGCCCGCGTACATCACCATCACGCGATCGGTCCGCCCCGCAATCACGCCCATGTCATGGGTGATGAGCAGCACCGACATTCCCAACTTCTCCTTCAATTCATTGAGGAGTTCGAGGATCTGGGCCTGAATGGTGACGTCCAACGCCGTGGTGGGCTCATCGGCGATCAACAACTTGGGTTCGCACGCCAGCGCCATGGCGATCATCACGCGTTGGCGCATACCTCCCGACAATTGGTGCGGGTAATCCTTCAATCGTTCCTTCGGCCGTGGCAGTCCCACGAGTCCCAGCACTTCAGCAGCCCGATCGAGCGCTTCCTTGTTATTCGCCGCGCGGTGGATCTTCACTGGCTCGGCGACCTGGTCGCCGATCGTCTTGGTGGGATTGAGCGACGTCATCGGATCCTGGAAGATCATTGCAATGTCGTTGCCGCGAATGTTATGCATCTCGTTGTAACTCAGGGGCGCCAAATCTCGACCCATGAATTCCACACTGCCTCCGGCGATGCGCCCACCAGGTGGGAGGAGTTGCATGATGGAAAGCCCGGTCATCGACTTCCCGCAGCCGGACTCACCTACGATGCCGAGCGTCTCCCCCGCATCGATGTGCAGACTGACGCCGTCAACCGGTGTGACCGTGGAGTGGCGTAAATCAATCTTCACCTGCAAGTCCTTGATATCCAAAATCCGACTCACAAGCAATCTCCTCATCATCCAGTAGCCCGCGTCCGATCATTGCGGACCCTATTTGCGCGCCTTGATGCAGGCCTAGTGTACGTGACCGCCAGCACTACATATTTCCATTTTGTGAAGAGTTCCCCATCGTCGAACCCGTGAACCGTGACGGCACTGAATTCTGAAGGTAACATCACTAGCCGGACCGTTAGTATCGCAGTGGCGCGAATGGGGTCCGGGGTGGTCGCTCACCAAATGGTGTGCGGCAGCGAGGAGGGGGCGAAGTGCGTATCTTTGATACGAATTGGATGCAGATCGAGGAGTATTTGGGCCACGATGACCGTATTGTCTTACCCACCGGATCAACCGAACAACACGGTTTCCTGTCATTGGGAACTGACGCCATCTTGGCGGAACGAGTCTCCATAGAAGCAGCGGAGCCGCTCGGGGTCCCCGTCCTGCCGGTCCTGCCCTTCGGCATGGCGCCCTACTTCAATGCGTACCCCGGTTCAATGAGCCTTCGTCTCAGCACCTACATCGAAGTCATGCGCGACCTCTTGGACGTATTGGCCTCGCAGGGTTTTCGCCGCATTGCGGTCATCAATGGTCACGGTGGCAATGCGCCCGTGGGCGGGCTCATCCGCGAGTGGCTCTGCGAACCCAAGAACGAGAGTGTTCGCGTCCTGTACCACAGTTGGTACAACGGACCCCAGGTCGTTGAGGTCGCCAACGAGTACCACACGGATCAAATGCACGGCGCGTGGGTCGAGAACTTTCCTTGGACCAACATCGAAGGGACCGTCACTCCCGAATCGCGAACCGTGGTGCCCCGGTCGAAGTTGATGAATCTTGGCCCAAAGGCGATCCGCGAACTCGCTCCTGATGGCAGCATGGGAGGCCCCTACGCGGAGAGCCCTGAGGCGATGCAGCGGATTTGGGAGGCGGGTGTGCTCGAGGTGCGCGAGATCATCGAATCAGGTTGGGTCAACTAGTTCGCCCATCACAGACCCGCGACATCATCGATTTCCCCTTAGTAATTCGTTCCTCACCAGGAGAAGAGAACCATGCCTTTGTCCGCCGCATCGGAAGAACTTGAACGTCTGAGCGAAGAGTTCTTCCACGTCCAGAACACGGTGGATCCGTTGTCGGCCACTCTGCTCGGAATCTCTGGCTACGACTCACTTCTGCCTGATCCCAGTCGAGAGGGTTCTCGGGTCGGCGTCGAACGCTTCCAAGCCATTGAGTCACGACTCGCAGCTCTGGACCCCACAGAACTGTCCGCGTCCGAACGGATCAATGCCGCTGTCCTTGAGCGATTGACGTGGGGAGCTCGCGTCGACCTGCAAGAGGGGATCTGGGAGAAGGACGCCGCGTCCGAGTCGTATTCCTCGCCGCACTCGATGGTGTTCATGTGCGTCCCCGCGGCGGCGGTCAATGATGCCGCGGCCGTGGACTCATACCTCGCTCGACTATCACACCTGGGCGCATATTTCGATGCGATTACCAATCGCTACCGTGAAGCCCTCACCGAAGGTCGACACTCGACCAGGGTGGGCATCACGCGCGCACTTGATCAACTTCAAGGTCACCTGGATCTCCCTCTCGATGATGACACGCTGGCCCATCCGTCGACGGGTCCCGAAGTGGATCGCGCGGACTTCGTTGAACGAACCACCCGCATCGTCGCTGAGTCCGTGCGCCCGGCCATCAGCCGCTTGGTCGATTTCTTGCGCGACGAGATGCTGCCCGTCTCGCGAGATGACGAACACGTCGGTCTGCGATTCGCCGCCGGTGGAGAGTTTTCGTATCGCCAAGCGGTACGTCGACACACGACGACCGACCTCACCCCAGAACAGATCCACCAAATCGGACTTGATCACATCGCGAGTCTGCAGACGCAGTGGAGGGAACTCGGTGCGCGCGTTCTCGGCGAGACCGATGTGTCGAAGATTCTCGAGCGTCTTCGCACTGACCCGGCACTACGTTTCAACTCCTCCGCCGAGATCGTCGTCGTCGTCCAAGACGCTCTCGACCGGGCCGAGGCGGCCCGCGATGATTGGTTCCCCTCCTTTAGGATCGCCGACTGCATCATCGAAGAGATTCACCCGATTGAGGCCAAGAGTGCCGCCCTGGCGCACTACCGACCACCGGCCGAAGACGGCAGTCGCCCCGGGGCTCACTGCGTGTTGACACTCAATCCCACCGAGCGTTTCACCTATGAATACGAGGCCCTCGCCTTTCACGAGAGCACGCCCGGTCATCACCTGCAAATCGCCACCGCCCAAACAATGAGCGACCTACCGACGTACCGGCGGTTCCTCGACGCTCAAGTGTGCGGATTCGTCGAGGGCTGGGGACTTTACAGCGAGCGCCTGGCCGATGAGATGGGGCTCTACAGTTCCGATCTCGCGCGCATCGGCATGCTCTCCTTTGACGCGCTCCGGGCATGTCGCCTGGTGGTGGACACCGGTATGCACCATTACGGTTGGTCCCGTCAGCAAGCGATCGATTACATGTGGAATAACACCGCCACGACGATGTCGAACGTCACCAACGAGATTGACCGTTACATTGGCTGGCCTGGCCAAGCGCTGGCGTACATGATCGGGCGCAAAGAGATCGAACGCTTGCGCGCTGAGGCGACCGCGGCATTGGGCGACGCCTTTGATATTCGAGGCTTCCATGGAACGGTCCTCAGCAATGGTGCCGTGCCGCTCACCGTCTTGGAACAACTGGTCCAGCACTGGGTGGCCGTAACTCAAGAATCCTAGACATCATCGTTTGTATCAAGAGTAGAAGGGGTCACCATGCGTGTGGTCATCAATGACAATGAATTGAACGTCGAGGTATTGGGGGAGAAGGGCGCACCCGTCCTGATCGCCAACCACGGTGGGGGCGGTATTGGTTCACTTGAGGAGCAGATCG
>JABBNY010000027.1:3346-19559 GCA_019352095.1 Acidobacteriota bacterium | reverse complement strand
TGTGAACAGAGTGACAGTAGGCATGGGGTGGATGTTGAAATCTAACGATGTCACGATGCCAAAATTGCCACCCCCACCTCCTTGCAGTGCCCAGAGCAGTTGTGGATGGCTATTCGAATCGACCGTGAGTTGCTCACCGTCGGCCGTGACCAACGTCGCAGAACGAAGACTGTCACAGGTGAGGCCGAACTTTCGCGAGAAGACCCCGACGCCACCGCCCAGCGCGAGGCCAGCGATTCCGACTGTCGGGCACGATGCGCCGGGGAGCAGGCGCCCGCGATTCCCAATCTCGTTGTAGACGTCGATCATGCGCGTACCCGCGCCAATGGAGGCAACGTTGGCCTTCGTGTCAACGCGCACCGCATCGAATCGACTCACGTCGACAACGAGTCCACTGCAGCTCGAGTAGCCACCATAACTGTGCCCCCCGGAACGTGCGGATACTTCTATGCCGTGACGTGCCACGAAGTCAACGCAGCGCGCGACATCGTTCGAATTCGCACAGTAGGCAATAGCCGCGGGTCGAGGATCGACGAATTTCGAGTTGTAGAGCAGCCGGTCTACGGCGTAGGAGGGCATCGAAGGGAGCACGAGCGCACCGTTCAGTGCATCGCCCAACTGTCGCCACTGTCGCATCGTGGGCGGCCCGACGAGCGCCGGTGACGTCGTTGACGTCGTTAACGTGCCAGTGGTTGCCTCGCAGGCGCCGAGGGCGAGCGAACCCGTGAACACTCCTGAGATGACCGCACACGTTTGAAGTCCCCGTCTGAGAAACTCTCGACGATCAATCGGGGGAGTCATGGCCACAACGTGACACTATTGCCCAATGCGACGCCCTATTTAGGAAGGACGCGGCGAGGAAACCCCTGCAGCGAGCATGAGGGGCAACCCTACGAACGACGCTTAACGGTTCAGCGCTCGCAGACACACCGAGCGAAGACACGACTTGCACAATCAACGCCGAGCGGTACACGCCTCTTCGAGTACTAGTAGTAGTGGCGTCGCCCTCCGACGGCGTGGCCCACTGAACCAAGAATCCAGAGCACCACACCAATGACCAACAGAATCATCCCGATGGTCCAAAGAATCGCAATGCCTGTAATGAAGCCGATGATGAGCAATATCAATCCAAAAATAATCACGCGACGCCCCAATCAATTGGTTTGTCACAGCGCCACCGTAGCGTCGTGACGACGCGAACCGCTACTTGCGAGTCGCGCCACGAACGGAACGGTCGATGACCTTTCCGACTTCCTTCTCTAACTTTTCGGCCACTTCTTCGACCTTCTCTTTGACGTGACCGACCTTCTCCTTGGCGACGCCGACCCGTCGATCACGTTCGCCCTTGGCTTGGAGGTCTTTATTCTTGGCGACGATTCCCACGGTCTTTTCGACCTGGCCCTTGGCCTTGGTGATCTTTCCCGTCATCACCCCACCTTTCATAATCCGAGAAAAGTAACATACTTCTCACTCCAGTCCTACCAGGTGGTTTCGGCGACGGCTAGGGGCAATTGACCCAAGAGTTGCCGTGCGTTTGAAGGATTCGTGGCCGTCCCTAGCGCCCTTGGTCAAAGTGAGTCGTGGTAGGCGCTCAATCAGGCTCATCGAGGCGTTCGATAGCGGCATTGACCTCAGCGCCCATCAAGATCGCCAGTCCCGTGAGATAGAGCCAGAAGATGAGGATTGCAACGCCGGCGAACGCGCCGTAGGTGATGGCATACGAGCCGAAGCTCGTGGTGTAGAAGGAGAACCCGAGCGATACCAGCGCCCACAGCACCGTAGCGAGGAGGGCACCCGGAGTGGTCCACCGCCAGCGACGCGAACGATTGGGGGCAATGTAATAGAGCAGTGAGAACAAGAGATTCATCAGCGCAAGAGCAATCACCCAGCGAAGCACCGTCCAGACGGTGCTAAAGGCCGCACCCGCGATCGGCGAGGTCGTCCTTAATGCCGTACCGAGTTGAGGGCCCAAGATGACGAGTGTCGATGCTGCGCCCCCGAGCACCGTGGCTCCGAGCAACAGTGGAATCGCCACTGCTCGCTTGTTGAGAAATGATCGATCCGTGGGAAGCCCGTAGGCCATGTCCAATCCCTCTTCGACAATGACCATCCCGGAGGACGCACTCCAAAGTGCCACGATGCAAGCCACCACAGTGGTCGCGACGTCAGCTCCCGGGCGTTCGGTGGCGTGTGAGATCGCCTGGGCGAACACTTGGGCGGCGCCGGCGGGCAGAGATTTGCTGACACCATCTATCAGGGTCACCACCACATGTCGCGGCACGGTGACCAGCGTGGCAATTCCTAACAGGGCGATGATTATCGGAAAGATTGCGAGGAACCACCGGTACGCGAATGCACCGGCGGCGACATTGACGCGATTGAGCATCATGTGTTTCACGGCTGAGCGCACCACCATTTTCGATCTTCGCGTACGCATGTCGCATTCTCTCACCCGGGGTGAACTGATGCACCTGAGTCGCGGGGCTTCGGTGCGCTATGACCCAAGAGGGCGAAAATGGCGGTAAAAGATACCCGAATCACCCTTGTAATTGGTGCGCCATCTGCACACGTACCATTGGCTCAAAAGCGACACGCGAGGAGTGATGAGTGCAAAGCGATGACCCTCACGGCGATGGCCGACCTTGGTATACCCTGCCTCGATCCGCCCGGACGCGCCCTACCTTCAAGCGGTTCGTGGCTGCGTGCGCGTTGGGCGCGGTGTCCTACGGGCTCGTCGTCTGGTGGGGTAGCCCTCAATCGTGGCCCCTCGTCTGGGTCGAAGAAATTGGCGTCGCGGTGAGCATCACGATCATCGCGTTGTTGGCGCACCTTCGCAGAGCGCGAAGGCGACACGCCTGAGGGGTGGACGACCTGGAACCAGCGTCACGTGAGGAGATTCGCGAAGTTGCGCGAGAAGGCCGACAATTGATACACGAGTGCCGGGTACTTCAAGAACAACAAGATGCTCGCATCGGCATCATCACGGCCGACGTGCGCGTTGCGCTGCAGGAGTGGAATAGCAGCGACGCGCGCTCGCTTGAGCGCCGCCAGATGATGACCGAGACCATGGAGCACGTTATTTCGCTGCTTGGTGAGTTGAACAAGCTCGCACAAAGCAATTTCGAGTCCATTCAGTGCCAATCTGACCGACTCACGAATGCACAAAGCGCCGACGCAGACGAAAAACTAATGACGCTGCGGTCGGCCCGTGATGAAATTGTCCACGTCATTCGAGGGGGCTTCGCTCATCGCCAATCGGTGCTCGAGGAGTATGAAGCAGCGGTGCGCGCACTCGAGCCCTTCGTTGCCCGGCGTTTCGTTCCTCGAGTCATCACGTGGCCCCTGAGAAGATTCTGGCGAACATGAACACGTTCACTCGCGATGAGCCCACGAAGCCCCTGGACAACGATGCGACCATGGAGAACCTTAATCAGCGTCTCGCTCCAGGCCGTCGACTTGCTTCGCCCGGGTTCAGGTGCGAGTTGTCACCCGTAAGGTCGAGTTGTCACCAGTAAGGCGCTGGCTCACAACAGATGGGTGTCATATGCGACGTGAAATCAGCGCCCCATCGTGGCGGAAGATAAGAGGTGGCGCCAACGGCCGTTTGGCGTCGCTCGGCATCCTACTTGTGCTCGTGGCGACATCGTTGTGGGCGCCGGGCGCTCCGGTGAGCGCCAGCACGGCGGCGAGTGGACCGCTGCAGGTGGCTGGCCCAACGATCAACGAGGAGAACATCACACTCTTCTCGCTCACGACGTGTCGGATCTTCGATGGTCTCACCCTCGTGAGGAACGAAGGGGCTCGGCCACTGCGCATCACCGCGGTACATGCGGTAATACCGTCTGAGACCTCGCCAACGAAGGATGAGGTGACATATCAGGTGAGGTCGTTACGCGCAGGTTCGACGAGGGGTGCGATCGGTGCCGTTAACACCATGACGGTACTCGGAGGAACCATCGTGGGCAGTGCCGTCGGGAGTGTCCTCGAACCAATCGCGACGAGTCTGCGCTGGTACGTCGTCGTGTTTCGAGTGCACGTGCTCCAAGCCCGCCTCTCACCGTGGGCGATCCGCGGAGTGAGGGTTTCTTACACTCTCGGTGCGAGGTCCTACCACGCACTTTTTCGCCAGACCGTCCGATTTCCGTCGACAACCTGTTGAGAGAAACAAGACGAGCGTGTCCTCAAGGCGTGAGAACGCCTACCATGCATAACTCGTGAGACGAATACGCGTGTACAGATCAACGCGCTGGATCATCGGAATGGCCTTGGTGGCTGCGTTGCTGACGGCATCGCGGCCCACCCACTCCGGTGCCGCTGGAATGGTGGTGCCGCCGGTTGGTGCGGTCTGGCAGTACCAGCTCCAGGCCGACGCGGGTGCGCAGTTCGCGACCAGTGGGGGCATCAACGTCGCTCTGTGTGAACGGCCCATCTTCGGCGCCACGTGCCAGCGAGCCAAAGTTTTCAGTATCGACCTCTACGGTCCGAGCGGAGCGACACCAAATGCTTCAGGAGTTCGCGCGATTCAAAATGCGGGCGGGTACGCGATCTGTTACGTCGACGCGGGCACGTGGGAGTCCTGGCGACCAGACGCGGCGGCGTTCCCGAAGTCGTTGCTCGGACGAAGTAACGGGTGGCCGGGTGAGCGATGGCTCGACATTCGTCGGGCCCACGTGTTGCTGTCGATCATGGCGAGGCGTGTGGCGCTCTGTGAACGTGCTGGATTCCAAGCCGTGGACTTCGACAACGTTGACGCCTACGACAACACCACGGGTTTTGCAATCACCGCGGCTGATCAGATTGCCTACGACCGGGCTCTCGCGGCTCTGGCGCATCGTGACCATATGGCGGTCGGACTGAAGAATGATGGGGGGCAGGCAAGAGTCTTGGTGCGATACTTTGATTTCGCCATTGATGAACAGTGCGTCCAGTACCACTCGTGCGCCCAACTGGACCCATTCCTTCGAGCAGGAAAGCCGGTCTATGACGTCGAATACGTTGGTAGTGCGCTGAGCGATTGTAGAGCGGCGCCGCGGGGTATCGACGTCATCATCAAGGCACTGAGCCTCAACGCGCTGCCGTGGAGGCCGTGCCGCTGAGTTGAGGCGGCGACGTGACCCGCAGGTCACCGTGGCGATCGAATGAGGGTCGACCCCGGCTGAAGGTCAATAGGCTTCGTTGGTATGAAGCGATTGAGCGTGGTTCTGGACGTGATGGCGGTACTCATCTTCGTAGGCATCGGGCGGCATGTCCACGATCACGGCGTCAGCGCTCGCGGTCTGTTGTCAACCGCGTGGCCGTTCTTGATTGGCCTAGGGGTAGGGTGGTTCGTCCTCATCCGCCAACGCCGTTCGATCAGTGCCGTGTCGGGTGGCGTGGTCGTGTGGATCAGCACAGTCGTCGTCGGCATGATCCTTCGCGTCGTCGCGGGTCAGGGAACGGCGTTGGCCTTCATCATCGTCACGTTCGCGTTTTTGGGCTTGTTCATGTTCGCCTGGCGCATTGTGTTGGCACGCATGCAGCTCCGGGCACACTGAACTCAGAGACTACGCAGTGCGACAAACAACGCCAGCGCACTAGAACGTGTTCGAGTCGACTCACGCGGCGAGTGACGCACGGGCCTCTCGAATCGCGTAATAGACAATGACGTAGCCGGTGAGGGGGTCTGCCCACCACCAGCCGGCCAACGCGTTAAGAAGAAGCCCCACGAGGACCGAGGTGGCGAGCACGCCATCGATGAACGTGACGTGTCCCTCTGCGATAAGGACGGGGTTGGCAAGCGCGTTCCCGACCCGAGACTTGTTGCGTGCGAGTAGGAACATGCTCAGCGCCGTGAATGCGGTCCACACGATGCCCAGAGTGCTGTGGTGGGGGTGAAAGCGCAAGGCGAGCACGACTGAGCTCTGCACGGTGAGATAGATGGCCAGCACGACAAACGCAATACCGATCAGTCGCAGCGCCGCATGCTGGCGACCTTGGGCGACGTCGGCCAGTTCCCAGAGCACGACGGTCGACGCACCAATCTCAACGACGCTGTCGAGCCCAAATCCCGCAAGCGCCACCGACTTCGCGTTCCACGCGGCGACGACGAGTACGACCACCCCGACCACGTTCCACGAGAGGGTGAGGATCTCGAGACGGCGTCCGGCGCGCAGCAAGTCCATCTATTGACACCAGGTGGTCGCCATGATCCTTCAAGCGTACTGAAACGAGTCGCTACTACGAGAGCACCCGGCGACGGAAATTGCGAAGTCCGAGTGACAAGAATGCAACGATAAAGAGAAGCAGGACCGGATAGATGACGTACAGGTGCATGTGGGGCACGTCGGTGAAGGCGGCGCGCATTCCCTCATTCACGTAGAGCAGCGGATTGATCAAGACGAGCGTCTGCAGCCAGTGCCACGAACCGATCTTCACGGGCGAGAGACGCTCCCATTCGTAGTACGTCCCGCCAAGAAAGGTGATGGGGAGGATGACGAATCCGAACATCATGCCGATGTTGCGAGGCTCGAAACTCGTTCCGAGCACGAGTCCAAGTGCGCCCATTGCGATGCACGCGAGCGGTACGAGCGTGATGAGGACAAGCCAATGTATCGAGAGGTTCGCTTCCACGCCCTTGGCGTGGACGAATGAGGCGATGGGGAGCACAATCGCCGCGGAGATCATCCCCTGAAGCGCTCCCGAGATCACCTTTTCCATTGCCACGAGCCAGATCGGGCACGGCGCCTGCACGCGGTCTTCGATCTCACGGGTGAAGCCGAATTCCTGTGACATTTGAAGGGCCACCGACTGAACGCCTTGGAACATGATTGAGATTCCCACCACCCCCGCGACGAGCACCGTGGCGAAGACGCTCTCAGCGTTGCCAGCCCCACTGCCACCGACTGATTGGCCAATCTTTGGAAAGACATAGAGAAAGACAAAGCAGAGCAGGAACGGCTGGATGATCGTGCGCACAATGAAAATCACGAAGTCCTTGCGAAGAACGGTCACATCGCGAAGGAGCAATGCACCGAGCGCCGAACGACTCGTCGCAAATGACGTTCGGTGGTGGACCGTGCTGAAGTTCGCGGGCGGCGAAAGGTCGGAACTGGCCATCAGTCGCGCAGCTCCTTTCCGGTGAGGTTTATGAATACCGTTTCGAGTGAGGGCTCGGCGACCGAAAGGTCGGCCACATGAAACCCACCCGCCTCAGCCGCCTCGACGACACGAGCGAGGATTCGTTCACCGCTCGAGACGTGAAGTTCCACACCTTTGTCGATGATGCGGCTCTTACGCACTCCTTGGACCTGATCACTCAAGACCGTCGCCAACGCGCCCATGTCACCGGTGCTGCGTACTGTCACGATGGTGTCGGCGCCGACGGAGCGTTTGAGGCCTTCGGGGGAATCCAACGCGAGGATCTTGCCGTGGTCCATGATGGCCACCCGATCACAGAGTTGGTCGGCTTCTTCCATGTAGTGCGTGGTGAGAAGGATGGTTTGTCCCTGGTCATTCAGTTGTCGAAGGATTTCCCAGAGGGCGAGGCGGCTCTGTGGATCGAGGCCCGCAGTCGGCTCGTCCATGAACAGCACGGCCGGTCGATGGAAGATGGACCGCGCCACCATCAGTCGTTGGGCCATGCCGCCAGAGAGTGCGTACACCGACGCCTTCGCCCACTTGGTGAGCTGGAACTGTTCGAGCAGCCGATCCGCTGTGTCTCTCGACTCGCTGGCCCCTATGCCAAAGAGACGGCCATGGAAGTACAAGTTCTCCCACACCGTCAACTGACGATCCAGCGTGTTTGATTGTGAGACGACGCCGAGAAATTGCTTGGCGAGCGCGGGGTGCGCGATCACGTTGACACCCGCGACGACGGCCGTACCTGAAGTGGGTATCACCCGTGTAGTGAGCATTCCCGCGACCGTGGTCTTGCCCGCGCCATTGGGCCCGAGGAGCCCGAAGATCTCACCTTCGAGCACTACCAGGTTGAGTTCGTCGACCGCGCGAAAGTCGGCTCCAGGGTAGACCTTGGTGAGCGAAGTGGTCGTAATCACCGGCTCAGAAGAGGGAACGTGCGCCACGAACCTCATCATAGGGACGTGTGCGAGTGGTCGATTTCGTTGGCTCGGAGACGTCGCGGCGGGCCTGCACCGTGTGGTTGCGGCGTCAGTTGACGTGCGCGTCTCTCGCGAGACGCGCATCACGCCACACGGCCGTCGCGAAGTCGAGTTCGCTGAGCAGCGAGTCGGCGCGAGCGTCCAGTTGTGCATCGTTCGAGAACACGTCGTCAATCACGGGGGAGCGGGCGAGGGAGATGGAGAGTTCGCCAGCGTAGTTAAGCCCCAGGGCCGTGAGGACGGGTTTGATCGCTTCGATGGCCCGAGCGCCGAGCGCCCCTCCGCCATAGCCGACCAGTCCCACCGGCTTGTCGCGCCATTCGTGGTACAGGTAGTCCAGTGCGTTCTTGAGCGCGGCGTTGTAGCTGTGGTTGTACTCGGGCATAACAAAGACGAAGGCGTCGGCTCGCTCGACCATCGTCGACCAGCGCTTGGTGTGCTCGAACTCGTAGTGGCGCGTGACGGGCTGGCGGGGTTCGTTGAGTAGCGGCAAGTCGAGGACCGCCAGGTCCACAAACTCCACATCGAAAGCTCCGCGCGCGAGAGCGAGTTCGTGAAACCAATTCGCGATACCGAGTCCTGCGCGACCCGGCCGGGTGCTGGCGACGATGATGCTGAGGACTGGCTTGGGCATGGAGACCTTTCGAGCTTCGACGAGTCTAGGGAGCGTCGTCAGCGACACGTCCTTCGCCGGGTTCGAGAGCCGCAACGACAGGCAGTTGGCGTGGCCCAGTGGTGCACTCAGGTGGTGAGACCGGACCCGGTGTCGCACTCACTCGGTGAGACTGGCCTCGGTGTCGCACCAGGTGGCTCGTCACCTTCGAGAGTCCCCGGGTGGTTCTGAGCAAACGCCCGATGACCTAATCCACGAGGACCACCTCGCGCATCTGGCGCTGGAACTTCAATCCTGAGAAATGTCCGTGAAATACCAGTTCGCGAGGGTATTTGAAGTGTTCCATGCGTGTTAGCACAGTAAAATGAAATAATGACAAAGCAAAGCCGTTCGGTACCGGTCATTCAAGCGGTACTGGACGAGACGTGTCGACGACTCATTGACGAGGACGAGTCACTCATTCGCGTACCGGATATTTGTGCGGCGACGGGTGTGAATTACGGCTCCGTCTACCACCACTTCGGGTCACGCGAGGGACTCATTGACGCCGCGTACCACAAATTGTTTCTCGACTACGCCGAACACGATATTGAAATTCTGCGAAATATCACCGAAGGTTCCGAGACCATGGAGGAGTTCGTCGCTGGTATGTCGGGGCTGGCCGGCACGTTCTCGCACGGTGCACAACGTGCGCGTCGTCGTGCGCTGCGCATTCGCATCGTCGCAGCGTCACTCACGCGACCTGAGCTCTACGAGAAGATCAGTGCCACTCAAGATGAAGTCACCGCAGGACTCATGCGTCTGATAGAGCATGGTCAATCTCGAGGTTGGCTACGCAGCGACATCACGAGTCACGCCCTTGCGATCATGATCCAAGCCAACCAGGTTGGTCGGATCCTTGACGACATCTCGGGCACGCCAATAGAACCGAGCGAATGGGAGCCTTTGATGTTCGCACTCTTCGCGGCGATGATCGCGAACTGAGCCGTGGCCGGCGCGTCGGGTGTGCTGTACTGAGGGCGTGAGGATTCTTCGAGTTCTGCTTTCGCTGCTGATGGTTGTCGGAGTCGTGGTGGCGGTTTCGCGAGTGAGTGCCCACGACGCTGCACCAGTGGTGGCCGCTTCGTGCGATGCGACATCGCTCGGGGCCGCATTCTCAAGTGGTCTGGTGCTTCAATCGGTGTTGCAGTACGCCTGTGACAATGGTTGGGCCTACGTGTGGGCGAACATCGGTAGCGGTCCCACTGAGGTGAGTGTCACCGAGGTGCTGCGCTTCAATGGTTCCTCGGGCGCGTGGAAGTTCGCTCGACGACACGACGTGTGCAAGCCATCAATCCTGCCCCGCGACATCTATCTCAAGGGTTGCTTCTCGAACTAGGCCCCCGTCGTCACGCGTCATGAGCAGATGCACTGCGTCGGTCCCCGTGACGTGAGGTGGCCGCATTGTGACCCACGGTGCGCACGGATATCACCTACGCTCTTACTTCGTGCGTCGTCGTGGATTTGGCTCGTTAGCTTGGGCTTCGACGCAGGACCTCTTTGACCAAGCGACAGCCTTTGGTCGACTGGCCCTCGTGCACGTGATCATGATGGCGGGCGACACGCTCGTGACGGTCTCACTGGCGGGCTCGCTGTTCTTCTCGGTGTCGCCGACCGAGGCCAAGGGCAAGGTGTTGGCGTATCTGTTGTTGACCATTGCCCCCTTTGCCGTGGTGTCACCACTGCTGGGACCCCTCATTGATCGCTCGGCGAATGGTCGAAGGATCCTGGTGGCACTCTCGGCGGGTCTTCGCGCGTTGCTGTGCTGGTCCATGAGCCAACACTTGAACTCGTTGTGGCTGTTCCCCGAAGCGTTCCTCGTTCTCATCTCATCCAAGTTGTACGTCGTGACCCGCGGTGCACTGGTACCCGAGATGGCCCGCACCGATCAGTTTCGCGAGCACACCGCGAAGGTTGGTGAATCCGGCTGGCCGAACCATGGCGTCGAACAAGAGAAGGGGTTCGCCGGCTTTAACGCACAACTGACGTTGCTCGGCACGATCGTCGGACTCATTGCGGGTTCGATTGGTGCGGGCCTGTTGAAAGGTGTGGGTGCGCCGAGCGTGCTCATCGCGGCGACCCTCGTCTACGCGGCGGCGACGGTGGCGAGTGTGCGTCTGCAGCGACCCGCCAAGGAGGTGCGAGAGAAAGTCTCATCGCTCAGTCAGGTTGAACGCGACTTGCACGCCCTCAATCCTCTCGGTGATAGGGAGGTCGCGTGGGGCCTCAGCGCGTCGGCTTCCATGCGCTTCACCGTGGGTTTCGCGACGTTTCTCCTGGCCTTTGGTCTTCGTCGCGTGCACGCGGGACTCAGCTGGTTCGCCTTTGCGCTCGCCATCAGTGGTGTGGGGGCACTCGTGGGTCTTGGTATCGTCACGAGGATTCGAAGCGCGGTGCCCGAATCAACACTGCTCACCGTGGCACTGCTGTCGACCGGGGTGGGAGCAGGGGTTGCCTCATTCTCTCCCTCGCTCATCTCGCAGACCTTGCTCGCGGGTTGGCTCGGGGCCTGTGCCGCGGTGGCCCAGCCCAGTTTTGACGCCATCACACAGCGTCACGTGGCCCCAGGAGCCCAGGGTCGTACGTTCGCGCGCTTCGCCGTTCGCCAGCAACTCCTCTGGGTCATAGGTGCGGCGATTCCGGTGGCGATCACGCTCGGCTTTTCGACCGGTGACCGCCTGCTCGCCGTGCTGATGCTCGTGTCAGGACTCGTCTACGGCATGGGGCGCCACGTCGTTCGCCAGTGAGGCCCAAACAGGTCATCGACGAATGGAATGATTGAGTTCCTTCGTATGCTTTAATTAGATATGGCGCTGCCTACTCACACCACCAAGGAATTTCCGGACTTCTCACATCTGCCCCACGTGGTCATCATCGGTGGAGGTTTCGCCGGTATCGCCGCCGCTCGGGGATTGGCGAACAAGAAGGTGCGCGTCACAATCATCGACAAGCACAATTTCCACACCTTCTTGCCATTGCTCTACCAGGTCGCGACGGCGATGCTCGAGCCGGCCGAAGTTGCCTACCCGATCCGAACGATCTTTGGCAAAGCGACCAACGTGGGATTTCGTCACGCGAAAGTCCGAGAAGTTGTTCACGCGCGCAACGTCGTGGTGCTCGAAGATGGCGTTGAGATCGCCTTTGATCACTTGATCGTGGCCACGGGGGCCACGGCGGCCTTCTTCGGGATTCCCGGCGCATCTCAGTTCGCGATGCCGCTCTACTCGCTCGCCGATGCGCGAAAACTGCGTAATCGGCTCCTCATCTCGCTCGAAGAGGCCGACGCGAGCGCTGAGACGTCGCCCATGTCACTCAACTTCGTCATTGTGGGAGGCGGCCCGACGGGTGTGGAGACCTCGGGCGCGCTCTCGGAGTTGATTCGCACCGTGATCAAACGTGACGGACTTCGCATCGACCCATCTCGAGTGCGCGTGATGCTCGTTGACATGGCGCCGCGACTCCTCACGCCCTTTCCCGAGAAGGCGAGTGAGTACGCGGCCAAAGAGCTCCAGCGCATGGGTATTGAGATCGAGTTCGGCCGTTCCGTGGTGGAGGTCGAGGAGCGGGCGATCCGTTTCGCTGATGGTGAGCGCCTGAAGGTCGCGGCGGTTATCTGGGCCGCCGGTGTGACCGCGAGCGGCACCTTGGCCCACGACCTGCAGACCACTTCGGGACCTGGCGGGCGCGTGCGGGTCATGCCGGACCTTCGTCTGCTCGAGAGCGAGAACGTGTGGGCGGTCGGTGACGCCGCCGCGGTGCCGCTGGGAGACACCGACTTCTGCCCCCAACTGGCACCCGTGGCGATGCAGTCGGGTCGCCACTGCGCCGAACAGGTCCTTCGGGTGCTCAACAACGAACCCACCAAACCCTTCGCCTATCGCAACAAAGGCATCATGGCCACCATTGGTCGCCACGCCGCAATTGCCAAACTGCCCGGCGGCGCGGTCGTCAAGGGCACGCCAGGCTGGTTGGCCTGGCTCGGTCTTCACCTGTGGTACCTCGTAGGTTTTCGAAATCGCTTGCGCGTGATGATCAACTGGACGTGGCGCTACTTCGACTGGCCCTCGGGCCCGCGACTCATCGTCGCGGACGCCGAGACCGCCGAGTAATTGGCCTGGCCCGTTAGGCCAAGCGGGCTTCGAGGTCGTCCACCTCAGCGTTCAAGCGCTGGGGGAGTCGATCGGCGAACTGCGCGTAGTGCGCTCTAATGAGTGGCACTTCGTCTCGCCACTCATCGTTGTGCACCGTGAGCAGTTCGTGCATGTCCGCCTCTGAGACGTCCAACCCCTCGAGATTGATCGCACTCGGCGTCGGCACGAAACCGATTGGGGTCTCGATGGCGTCACCGCGTCCGGCGGATCGTTCGAAGACCCACTCGAGGACGCGACTGTTCTCGCCGTAGCCGGGCCACAGCCAGCGACCGTCATCGCCCTTGCGGAACCAGTTCACGTAGAAGATCTTGGGTAATTTCGCTTCGTCGAACCGGTCGGCGAACGAGAGCCAATGTCCGAAGTAGTCAGCCATGTTGTACCCGCAAAACGGCAGCATCGCGAAGGGGTCGCGGCGCAGGTTGCCCACCGCACCGGTCGCCGCCGCGGTGGTCTCGGAAGCCATGATCGAACCGAGAAAGACGCCGTGCTCCCAGTTGCGAGACTGAAAGACGAGCGGCACCACGCTCGCACGTCGTCCGCCAAAGAGGATGGCGTCAATCGGCACGCCGTTGGGGTCCTCCCACTCGGGTGCGATGCAGGGATCCTGGTTCGCGGGGGCGGTGAAGCGCGAGTTCGGGTGTGCGGCGGGCGTGCCCAGCTCCTTAGACCAGGGCTGACCCTTCCAGTCGGTGAGCCCGGCGGGCGGCTCACCCATGCCTTCCCACCAGACGTCGCCATCCGCGGTGAGCGCCGTGTTCGTGAAGATGGTGTTGGCCTCGATTGAGTACATGGCGTTGGGGTTGGTCTGCATGTTGGTGCCCGGAGCGACACCGAAGAATCCGGCTTCGGGATTGATGGCGTACAGACGTCCGTCGGCCCCCGGCTTCATCCAGCAGATGTCGTCACCGATCGTTTCGACCTTCCATCCGGGCAAGCTCGGCACCAACATCGCGAGGTTTGTCTTGCCACACGCGCTCGGGAAGGCTCCCGCAACGAAGCGTGATTCACCGGCGGGATTGGTCAGTTTCAAGATGAGCATGTGCTCGGCGAGCCATCCCGCGTCACGGGCGAGCACCGACGCGATACGTAGCGCGAAGCACTTCTTGCCGAGCAGTGCATTGCCGCCGTAACCCGAACCGTACGAGATGATCTCGTGGGTGTCAGGGAACTGGACAATGTACTTGTTGTCGGCGTCACAGGGCCACGCGACATCGCTCTGGTCTGGCTCGAGTGGCGCACCGACCGAGTGCAGGCAGGGCACAAAGACACCCTCGTCACCGAGGACATCGAGCGCGCCCTGGCCCATCCTCGTCATGATGCGCATCGAGACCACCACGTAGGGTGAGTCCGTGATCTCGACACCGATGTGCGAGATGTTCGAGCCGAGTGGGCCCATGGAGAAGGGGACCACGTACATGGTGCGGCCCTTCATGGAACCCTCGAAGAGGCCATCGAGTGTCGCGCGCATTTCCTCAGGGTCGCGCCAGTTGTTCGTCGGACCCGCGTCAATCTCTAGTTTGGAGCAGATGAACGTGCGGTCTTCAACGCGAGCGACGTCGCCCGGATCAGAGGTCGCGTAGTAACTGTTGGGACGCTTGGCGTCCGAGAGCTTGGTAAAGGTGCCTTGGTCGACGAGCAGTTGGCAAAGTTCTTCGTATTCGTCGGCTGATCCGTTGCACCAGTAGATACGATCGGGTGTGGTGAGTTGCGCTACTTCATTGACCCAGTCGATCAACTTTTTGTTGCGGGTCGGATGTGTCACGAGTTGTCCCTCTCTTGTTAATGCCACGCAACTTTGCGCTGGCGACCTGGCGAACCAGGACCATGTCCGCGCCGGCTGACCCCCCCGCTCTCCTGGGAGAGCATGGCCGCCGCGAAGATGACGTATTGGAGCGTATCGTCACAATCGTTGGCCGCCAAACCACCCCCAAGGGTGAAGTCCACATTGGTGATGACGCCGCCGTCCTCGCGCCCTTCGTCGGGCAAGCGATCGTCAGCACCGATGTGGCGGTTTTGGGCGTTCACCTGGACGCGAGCCTGTTCCCACTGGAAGATTTGGGCTTCAAGGCGGTCGCGGCGGCGGTGTCGGACCTCGCCGCCATGGGTGCACGGCCCAGAGCCGCGGTAATTGCTGTGAGTTCGCCCCCAGGCACCGACCTCGAGGAGCTTCATCGAGGGATTGCCGATGCCGCAGCGATGACTGGTTGCCCGGTGGTTGGCGGGGATCTGACCCGTGCCCGCGACGTCTCGGTGGCGGTCACGGTCCTTGGGGAATGCCCGGGTCGAGGGGCGGTGCTGCGTAGTGGTGCGCGCCCGGGTGAAATCATTTTAGTGACGGGTCCACTGGGTCGCTCGGCGGCGGGTCTGCGTCGGCGTCGAGAGGGCTACGCACTCGATGATGAGTTGGTGGTGGCGCACCGTAGGCCGTGGCCGCGCATCAGCGAAGGCGTCGCGGCGCGTGGTGCGGGGGCCAGCGCCATGATGGACCTGAGCGACGGTCTCGGGCTAGACCTGCATCGTCTCGCCGACGCGTCGCGCGTGGGTTTCGAACTCGATGAGGTGCCGGTTGCCGAGGGTGCGACCGATGGGGAGGCGATAAGCGGTGGGGAGGACTACGAACTACTGATCGTCACAAGCGATCCCGACCGACTCGCATTGGTGTATCTCGACCGAGGATTGCGCGCACCGCTTCGCATCGGACGAGTGATCGCCGACACGAAGACCAGGACGTTACGAGGAGAACCCTTTGAGCGTCGAGGTTGGCAGCACCAACTCTAGAGTGGTGGCTATGCGCTGAGGGTGCGGCGGGCAGGCTTGGTGACCTTACCCGAGCGAAGACAGCCCGTGCAGACGTTGACGCGCGTCGGCGTCCCCTTGATGACCGCACGAACGCGCTGAATGTTTGGATTCCAGCGGCGCTTGGTGCGACGGTGGGAGTGTGAGACGTTCATGCCGAACGACGGCTTCTTGCCGCAGATTTCGCAGACTGATGCCATGGTGAACTTTCTCCTTTTTCCCAGTCGCTGCACGATGCAGGCGCCGGTAGAACCGAATGACCATTGTAGCATCGCTAGCAATGACCACGATGACGACGCTGTCCGCTGGCGAACTGCGCGGCGCAATTTGCACCTATGCGGACCTCCTGCGCTCGCACAAGGACGTAATTAACCGCCTGAACGTCTATCCAGTGCCTGACGGTGATACGGGTACGAATATGGCCCAAACTAAATCAGCTTCTTCTAGCATCTCAGAGGTTACCTGCGTTGATTCGTGACGATCCAGATTAGCACCATATTCTTTAACCGCTAGCATTG
>JABBNY010000027.1:0-3336 GCA_019352095.1 Acidobacteriota bacterium | reverse complement strand
ACCGCCTGAACGTCTATCCAGTGCCTGACGGTGATACGGGTACGAATATGGCCCTCACCATTGAATCAGTTGTCGACGAGCTTCACGAATTGGCACCCGACGCGCCAATGTCGTTGGTGAGTCGGGCCATCGCGCACGGGTCCCTCATGGGCGCACGAGGCAATTCGGGTGTGATCCTGTCACAGATCCTGCGTGGATTGGTGGAGAGGTTCCCGAGTGACGGCGGTGTCGAACCCGAATTGCTGGCCTCGTCACTCGAGTACGCCGATGAACTCGCGCGCCAGGCAGTCGTTCGACCTATCGAAGGCACAATCTTGTCCGTGGCGCGAGCGGCGGCCGTTGGTGCACGTCATGACACGAGCACTATTAGCGCCCTGGTGCGCGGCGCGCGTGAACGAGCCAAAGAGGCGTTGGCTAAGACACCCGAGCAGCTCGACGTGTTGAAGCAGGCGGGTGTCGTTGACTCGGGGGGCACAGGGTTGGTGCTCTGGTTTGACGCGCTGTGCCACGTGGTGGCGGGTGACGAACTGCCCGTTGCACCACCGCTCGGCTCGATCCACGTCCACGTCCAAGAACAAGCGGTGACCCATCATGGTGACGTCGCCGACCTGCGCTACGAGGTGATGTACCTGCTCGACGCCGACGACACCAAGATGCACGCCTTTCGAGAGACCTGGTCGACGCTGGGCGACTCGATCGTCATCGTCGGGGGCGAAGGTCTGTACAACTGCCATATCCACACCGACGCCATTGGCGAGGTGATCGAAGCGGCACTCGACGTGGGTCGACCTCGCGAAATTCGTGTGACCGATCTCAGCGATCAGGTGATCGAAGAGCGCTGGGTCCGTGAGGCAAGCCTGTCGCCAGAGTTCGACGCCAACGAACCGCCGCCGCCGACCGCGGTGGTCGCAGTCGTTGTGGGCGAAGGCGTGGGTCGGATCTTTCGATCACTCGGCGTTCGAGCGCTGGTACAGGGGGGTCAGTCGATGAATCCGTCGACGGCTGACCTCGTCGAGGCGGTGAAGGCGACTGGCTCGAAGCAGGTGGTGATCCTGCCCAACAACAAGAACATCCGTCCAGTGGCCGAGCAGGTGGACGCCCTGGTCGATGAGATCGTGACCGTCGTGCCGACCAATTCGATTGTGGAAGGTTTCGCCGCGCTCTTGGCCTACGATCCTGATGCGAGTGCCGAGCAGAACGTCGAGTCCATGGGTGCGTCGGCGAGCAATGTCGTGGCGGGCGAGGTGACCCAAGCCGTACGCGAGACGAGCACGGATGCGGGTGACGTCCTCGTCGGAGACTGGATTGGATTAGACGCTCGGGGGGTGCGGTCAATCGCTGATTCGGTGGCGGTGGCGAGCAACAAGTTGCTCAGGGAACTGATTGGTCCTTCGCACGAGTTGCTCACGATCATCGAGGGTGACGGTGCGACGACCGCTAACACCAGACGAATCGCTGAGTTCGTCGCCGAGGAGTATCCCCACTTGAGCGTGGAGATCCACCATGGAGGTCAACCCCTCTACCCCTACTACTTCGGTCTCGAGTGAGTGAAGCATCACAGCGCCGCCTGCGCCAGTTAGGCGAGATTCCCGTCACCAACTTGCGCAATGTTGGCGACAAACGCAGCGCGGCGCTGGCGTCGCTCGGCATTGAGAGCGTCTTTGACCTGTTGACGCTCTATCCGCGTCGACACATCGACCGGACCAAGCGCGTTGACGTGAGTGATCTGACCGTCGGCGAGGAGGCGGCACTCTTTGGCGAGGTCCGCAAGGTTTCGAGTCGACGTACCAAACAGGGCAAGGTCATGGTAGAAGTCGTCGTGGGTGACGACGGGGGGACGATCAAGATCGTCTTTTTCAATCAGGCGTGGCGTGAGCGTCAGTTGACGGTGGGCGTGATGGCCCTGTTCTTCTCGAAGGTCACCGACTACAAGGGACAGCGTCAGATGACCAATCCCGTCGTCGACGTGATCGTCGGTGCTTCGGGCGAGGAACGTGACGTCTCACGAATTGGCCGCGTCGTGGCCATCTATCCCGCATCGGGCAAGGCTGGACTGACCAGCTGGGAACTCGGAGGGTTCATCGAGGAGTCGTT
Organism: Acidobacteriota bacterium; assembly: GCA_019352095.1. Taxonomy (GTDB): domain Bacteria; phylum Actinomycetota; class Acidimicrobiia; order Acidimicrobiales; family RAAP-2; genus RAAP-2. Next base: position 1,242 of record JABBNY010000027.1, on the reverse strand, counting down.
GAAGCGTGCGGGACCGCTGCTCGACCCGGTACCCGGCGACGTTCTCGCATCGCTGTCCCTGGTTGATCGCACCGCTTCGTTTTGGGGAATCCATCTACCCAACGAACTCGAAGAGACGGCACCGGCCCGACGTCGACTGGTCTTTGATGAGTTCCTCCGCTTGCAGCTGCTACTCGCGCTTCGTCGGCGCCGTCTCGAGGAGTCGGCGGCGGGAATCAGCCATCCCGTTGAACTGAGCGACCTCGACATGACCCCGGGCGCGATGACCGGTCCCGGCTCGTCGCTCGTACGACGGTTTCTGAGCGGACATCGATTCTCGCTGACCTCGGCCCAGCGTCGAGTTCTCGAAGAGATTGCGCGTGATCTCGCCTCGCCACTGCCCATGCATCGCCTCCTCCAGGGTGATGTTGGTTCGGGCAAGACCGTGGTGGCCTTGACGACGCTGCTCGCGGCCATTGACGGGGCTCGCCAGGGGGCCCTGATGGCACCCACTGAAGTACTCGCGGAGCAACACCTCGCATCGCTTCGCGCGGACTTAGCGGGCCTCACGAGGACCGACCCGGACGTGCTCGGCGGAGAGCGCCCGCTCTCAATCCACCTCTTGACCGGGCGCGTCAAGGCGAAGGAACGACAATTCGTGCTCGATGGACTGCGAACGGGCGCGATCGACATCGTTGTGGGCACCCACGCACTCTTGACCGACGACGTACGTTTCAAGTCGCTGGGTGTCATCGTCATCGACGAACAACATCGTTTCGGTGTGGAGCAGCGCGCGGTGCTGCGCGACAAGGGCCGAGCGCATTCGATCGAGGCGGCTGATCCGGACCTGCTGGTGATGACCGCGACGCCGATCCCTCGCACTGCGGCCATGGTGGTCTTCGGGGACCTCGATCGTTCGGTGCTCGATGAGATGCCCCGGGGAAGACTGCCGATCATCACGCGCTGGGCGAGAGACGACGAGGCAGTCGCGCAGTGTTGGCGCCACGTGAGAGACGAGGTGGCCGAGGGGCGACGGGCGTTCGTGGTCTGTCCTTTGGTCGAAGGCTCAGAACGCGTCGAGGCTACGAGTGCCGTCGAGGAACGAACCCGGCTCGCGCTCGAAGAGCTGCGAGGACTCAGCGTCGGGCTCTTGCACGGTCAAATGAAGGGAAGCGAAAAAGACGAGGTCATGGCCCAATTTCGCGCGGGCGAACTCCAGGTGCTCGTGGCGACCGTGGTGATTCGAGGGCGGCGCGGAGGGTG
>JABBNY010000273.1 GCA_019352095.1 Acidobacteriota bacterium | reverse complement strand
TATGGGTTTGCGAATCGCGAGAGAGGGTTGGAGATTGTGAATGTGCGGGTGCGGGGAGGTGCTCGTCTGGCCGTGGGCGCGTGGCTGGTCCTCGGTGCAAGGGCGGTGACCTCGATTCCGTACGTGCGAGCGATGATTACTCGGCTTCACGGTCGAGCCCAAGCGAAGGAGATCTGCGCAGTCGCCGACGTCGCGGCTCTGGCCTCGGTGGCTGCAGCCGCCATTCTGGACCGTGCGCTCATCATCGGTTGCGCAGCGGTAGTGCTCGTGATCACTATCCAACGATTTGGTGGTCGCGGCTCGGTGCCTCGCCCCGCAGTGATCGGAGCCCGGCAGATGACCATGGGACTCGCGGTGGTCGCCGCAACCGCGATTGGCATTTACGTTTTTCACTAGATGCCTAAGGAAGAGGGAATCAAGTCGGAATTTACGATCAGTCAGTCGATAGCCGAGATCGCAAAGACGCACCCTGAGACACTTCGGGTGCTGGAATCATTCGGCTTGGACTACTGCTACGGTGGTCGCCGCCCGTTGGTCAAGGCTTGCGAAGAACTTGGCGTCGACCCTCAACTCGTGCTCGACGCCTTGCTAGTCACTCAGAAGGGGTCAGAGCCGGAGTGGGCGTCGATGGGCCTGGTCGAACTTGTTGACCAGATCGAGGCGACGCACCATGCTTACCTGCACACCGAACTGAGTCGATTGGGAGCCCTCGCCGAGATGGTGGCAGCAAAGCATCCGTCCTCAACTATCGTCAATTCCGTAAGCCGCACTGCTGATTTCTAATGGTTGACCATGAAGTGTGACAGTTCATATTTTCAGATAACCAAAGGAAGTTGAATATGGGAACTACTGGCAACTCTCCCAAGGCACCAAGGCATGCAAAGGGTCGTTAAACGTCGGAGTTAGATCTTCGGGGATCAGTGTCACCGCTGATTCTTAGAGTTTGTTGCCAGCTTGCGACCGTTGCGGTACATGAATAGCAAAACGAATATCAACGATGAGTGCGCGTAACGATCGCGAACAGGTCGCCGTCGATCTCATTTCAATTCCCATTGCTGCAAGTCGGATTGGCTTGTCAGCCGAGACTGTCTACCGTCTCGCGCGAGCGGGCCAGTTCGAGCCAGCCATTCGAGTCGGCGCTAGATGGTTGGTCAGTGTTCCGCGTCTTGAAAGGTTCCTTCACGGCGACGCAAAGGTCGCATCTTGAGCCTTGACATTCGGCGTGCAGACTCGCTCATTAATGGATGAGACAAGGGTCTTGGACCGCTGTACGAGCCATTTCGTGAATCGCGCCGGGAAAGTTGGAGATCAAAGCAGGTTCGTGTGAGTGTGGCAGTCCCGTTCTTTGAACACGTTAACTTCAGTAATTATGTCGCCTTCGTAGCTTCGCCATAGGCCTCGTTAGTGGTTTGCTAATTTCTCCATACAAACCACTATGACACTTCTGGTTTGTATGTGGTAAAATACGAACCATGGTCGATCCAGTAAAACGGCAACCAAAGAGGCATTCCAATGGAGGGCAGTTCGCCACGAGCGCGAATCCTGAATCCGACGTAGAACTTCCCACTGAGATCGAAGAACGGTCTCATTGGCCGCGCCCGCGCCAAACCGAATTGATATGGACGCCCGATGTGACGAGCTATCCGCCGCCGCCACAGCGTGAGAGAAAACCGTATCCCTACCTGCTTACAACGCCGCCAATGATCGCCCAAGCAGACATTCTTCTATCGGGCGAGACGTCGGCACTTGTTGAAGATGCAGTACGAGCCATAGAGCAACTCAACGCGTCCGTCGACGCCACTCACTATGAGATGGTGGCTTCGCCACTCTTGCGCGCGGAAGCCATCAGTTCGAGTCGCATCGAAGGCCTGAGGGCTAGTCATCGCTCGATCGCCCGAGCCAGAGAGAATCCGGTCGCCGCCAAGACCGTGGCACGAGAGATCGCTAACAGCGTCAGTGCGATGGAGGATGCGATTCAGTTCGCGATCGACGGACCATTGACAACCGATGTCATCAGAAAGATTCACGTGACGCTTGCGCGGGGTACCGATCTCGAGGCCTTTGGGGGAGAATTTAGAACGAAGCAAAACTGGATAGGTCCATCGAACCATGGCCCGTTCAACGCCGTGTACGTCCCACCGAAGCCAGACGACGCCGCCTCCCTTATGAACGACCTCGTCGAATTCGCCTCTCGAACGAATATTCCGGCGGTTGCTCAAGCAGCGATCGTTCATTCCCAATTTGAGGCGGTCCATCCGTTTGCTGACGGAAATGGTCGAGTGGGTCGGACGCTCATTCATGTCATTCTTCGTCGGCGCGGACTTTCGATGAAGGTGGTCCCTCCTATCAGCACCGTTCTCGCCGCTAGGAGGGATTCCTACGTCGAATCTCTGGCGGCGTATCAACAACGAGGGGAGGTCAATCAGTGGATCTCGCACTTCGCGCACGCAACCTTTGAATCAGCCATTCGCGCCGAGGGTCTGAGCTCAGAAATCGCAGGGATGGTGAACGAATGGGGTACTCGTATTGGCCGTCGACAAGCTGGATCAGCCGTCGACAGAATGATCGAGGTGTTAGTGCAACACCCAATCATTAGTGCAGAAACCGCGGCGAGCAATCTAGGTGTTACGGAAATCGCGGCACGCAGAATTCTGGGTCGGTTCACGGAATCGAAAGTCATACGCGAGATAACGGACGGACGAAGAAATCGAGTCTGGGCCGCCGATGAGGTCTTCGACCTTCTCGATGCGTTTGAACATGGAATTGCGGCCGACGGAGATGGAAGTGCAAAGGCACCGTCTCGTCATCTCAGATCGAAGTAGTGCGTGCGACTAATTTGGAACGTCGATTCGAAGGGCTCGATTACGATGAAGGCTGGCGCCATAACTTCTGGACTTTACGGCCTCAACCGTGTACAGGCTGCGTTCATCTTGCCCCACAAAATGCTCCACAAATCGCGTCGTGTGTAGTTTTCTCACGTCGTCTCGTGTTGTGATTATTCCTGGTCACAGGGCTCTATCGTTGTATCGCGCCGTCTGGTGAAAAGCGTGTTAACACTTTCACACGGCTGAGGTCGAGGGTTCGAATCCCCCAGCGCCCACCGACCGGGACGG
>JABBNY010000272.1 GCA_019352095.1 Acidobacteriota bacterium | reverse complement strand
GAAGTTCGCCGAACTCGTTGCGCTCACCGGTTGAAATCGCCGAGATATTCACGCCTGCAAAAGACACCAGTCACCTAGTGGCCAGTCACGAACGCGCGAGACCTTGAAATCCAAAAGGACGGCGTTTTGTCTTCGAAGTCGTCCGAACTAGTGGGCGCTGAGGGACTCGAACCCCCGACCTGCTGAGTGTAAATGTGATCCGTTACGTCGCGAGGTGTCGTCAATGGTCGCTTTTGTCGATATATACCGGGTTTTGTGTCGTCCCTTGTCGGTTCTGTCGTGTGCCGTCGGATAAGTATGAGGGATGAAATGAGGGATGAATCGCGGTGCTTTTTGACTCTCAAGTTGTCTCATCGTCATATTCACAAGAGCGGCAGAACATTCCAAAGATTCAGCAATGAGAGAGCACATTTCAGCGAGTAGTCCGCCAGATCAGGCCGAATCAATGACCGCCCCGTCGAACTTGGCACCGCCTCCCACGCATCGCCACGCGAGCGCATGGTTGATTGTCAGATCTTGATGAGATCTCCTTCGAAACCTAATTTGCTCCTGGGGGGCCAACCTCGATCTGTTGTGACAAGTGCGCCGGCTCCACGTTGAATAGCAGTAGCGATGACAAGAGCGTCGGGCAACTTGAGTTTCTGGCCGTGACGAGCTCGCAATCTCGCTGCCACAACGGCGGTTTCAATATCAAGTTCCGCCACCACGAGTGGTAGACGCTGGCTGAACTCAAGAATTGCGGTGACTGACGACTCGCCATGCCGCGCCGGAGACACAAGCGCCTCAGCAAGGGCTGACGCCGGAACTGCTATTTGGTCCCCGCGCTGCCGAGCATTGGCCAATTCCCTTTTCGCTCCGAGATGGTGCGCGTCGCTCTCGTCGAAGAAACCAATGAGAATACCTGCGTCGATGACAGTTAATCCCATTCGTTGCGAAGTTGCTCAAGGATTCCGTGTTCGAATGCGCCCGTCAAGGATCCAGAAAAACTCTCCAGAACATCCTCCTCGCGTTCGAGCACCACCCGTCCAGGGCCGTCAGCTCTGGCAATAACACGCTCGCCCGCTTCCAAACCAGCGACTCGCATCGCGTCAATCGGAATGGTGACCTGATGCTTCTCGCTAATCTTAGTACCGCGCCGGTTCGTCTTTACTTTTTCCATATTTGTAAAGAATAGCAGGACCTGGCGCCAAGTGGGTCGCAAAAGTCTGCGCCATTTCATCCAGATTGCTTCAGACTGGCAAACGAAATCGGCACGATTCAAGTCGTGCACTGCGGTCACGTTGGGTTGTCGAACTCAGAGGCGCTTCGCCGGGAGTAGTTTGTCTGGTCCGTTGCGTCGAGGTTGACCACAACCCAAGGCGGACCACCAGACCGAAGAAAGCTTGCAGTCAATCGTCGGGAAGCTGTGAGAAATCGCTCTTGGCCTTCTTGTACCATCCCATGCCCTTGATGGGATTCTTCCAGCGAGCCTTCATATCCTTTGCGGCGCTTTCGTGGATGACGTCACCACTGGCGACCATCTCCTTGAGGTGGCGATCTTGCGCCTTGATGACCTCGTCGGCGGTCGTTCCGTGATGCGAAAAATCACAGGGCCCGCCCAATTGCTGACATGTCATTGTTTTCATATTAAATATTCCCTTTCTTGCTTTGTTCATTCGTGGACGATCGTCCTTCAGTGAATATCAACGCCACCGGACTTGGTACGAACTCGGAGTACGTCCAGCGTCGAGAGAACCTCCGGGTCCGCGATCAACTCAATTTCGTGAATGAGGGCCGCCTTCAGGTGGAAGACGAAGGCAACCTTGACCATTCCGGTCTGGAACCAGGCGGCGCCGAGATCACCGTCGATGGTGACCGCCGCCGCCCCGCGGGTGCCATTGAATCGGGCGGCGACCGCTGATGCGCCGTCGTACTCCGGATTCGTTCCCATTCGTTGCCCGACCAGGTCGGCCCGCATGACCGCCCCGGGCGCCAGTAGCGTCAGGAGTGTTGCGAGATCGCCGCCATGCGCTGCGGTCATAAAGGCACGAACGACGTCGCCGTCGTGGGCCCGGACAACCGTCGACTCTGCGGGCTCTGGCGTGCCCTGCACCTTACGGCGAGCACGGCTCGCCAACTGGCGTACCGCGGTGCCGGAACGCCCCATGATCTCGCTGATCTCATCAAACGAATAGCCAAAGACATCGTGCAGTACGAAGGCGGCTCGTTCGGCGGGCGCCAGAGCGTCGAGCACGACCTGCATCGCCTCACCGACCTTCTCGGCTAAAAGTGCGTCGGTCTCTGGATCGGCCTGCGCAGGGTCGGCGAGTGGCTTCTCAACAATCGCTGGTGCCAAGTGTCGCTTTCGAAGGTGATCAAGACACAACCGCGTGACGACCGTCGTTAGCCAGGCCGGAAGATTGTCGATGCCTTCAGCGCGAGATAGTCGTAGCCACGCCTCCTGCACAATGTCGTCGGCGTCGGACCTAGAGCCAATGATCCGAACAGCGATTGCGGTAAGTCGGCGTCGTTCGGCTTCGAATGTGGATGTGTCCATTTCGATCACATCATATTGACGGGAGCAGACTCAGAAATGTGACAGTGGGAGCGTTTGGAGATGTCAGCTTCTCGTTGTTCATGGGCGACGCAAAAGAAACCCCAGAGTGTCGATAACTAATACGACTCAGGGGAGTTCTTCGGCGGTGAGACCAATGGATCAACCTCCCAATGGTCTCAAATCTCGAGGGGTTGACAAAGAGATACAAAGGGGGGCCGAAACCTCAGTAGGAACTGCAACAACAAATCAGCAGGCCGACCTCGCTGGTTTCGCTGTTTCTACAGGAATTCTCAACTAACGGAGTCGGTTCGTCCCTCAAATTATCCCTCACAAATGAGGGTTATTTTGAGGGACAATGCGAGCCCAGAATCTAATTCCTTGGAGTAAAACCCAATGATTACTTGGCCTCTAACGAGTGGGCGCTGAGGGACTCGAACCCCCGACCTGCTGAGTGTAAATCAGCTGCTCTAACCAACTGAGCTAAGCGCCCGCGAACTCGTCAGTCTAGATGAACGCCCTTCAGCGAGTCCGAAGTCTCAGACATCCCCCGCGGCGAGCATGAAGTCCAACAACGAAGGCGACGCACAAAAGACTGGCC
>JABBNY010000026.1 GCA_019352095.1 Acidobacteriota bacterium | reverse complement strand
TCACGTGTGGCTGTTTTCGACCAGCGGGCGTGGCTGTTTTGGGCCAGCGTTCACAATCATCGACCCACAAGGCGGATTTTGTTGCTATCAGATGCATTGACGTTCCCCAAGCAATCGGTCCGGACAGCGACGATGGAAAGTGATACGCCGCACCAGTCAGAGCGCGCACGAGGGCGCCACTCGTAATCGAGAATTCGCCCAGCGCGCCCGAGATTGCCGCCACCTGCGGGGTCACACTGTACGCGTAAGTACCGGTGTGCGTGCGAACAATTGGCAGCCAAACCTCAGACTGTCCCATGGCGACATTTTCAGGGATGCCTTTGAAACCCATCACTGTGTTACGCACGACCGAACGCGTAGTGCCCGAGATTTCTACCAGACGACTGCGGCTCGAGGAATTCGCGAAAACAAAGGCGACGTCGCGAGCGCTCGACGTGGCCGCAACTTTCGACTGAGCTGGTGTAGTGACGGTGTGGGTGCCCAGTTGAGTGCCCGTGCGCGCGCTAATTTCGTGTACCACCGACGTGGTTAACGTCGAACCCTCTGGAGAATCCACGTAGAAGACTGTTCCTTGTGCGGCGACCAATCCCCCGCACGCCATCAGCACTCCGCCACAAGCAATGGTGTGTTCAAGCCGACCCGTCGAGACATTCATGAGGCTCACCGATCCCCGAAACACCGTACCTGCACTGCTCCACGTTTGAGACTCGGTAAGGGTCGCCAAAGTATGTCCCGTAATGGCAATGCCTCGGGTGAAAGAGTTCTTCAATGAGTTCGGTACATCAATCTTGTGAGTTATAGCGCCAGTGGCGCCATTGAACTGCATGAGGACTTGCTTCGTTCCTTGCTGAGGGAACGCGACGGCCCATGCCCCCGAGGGAGTCGGGGCTAGTGCCACGAATGCGAAAGCCGGTGGTGTCGCCGCCGCTGCCCCATCCAATGGTGCGACAAGAAACGCCACTGCTGCAACAGCGGAAGTCCACCGAGCGACCTTCTTCATCATTACTACACACGGGCCTGATTCGGCTGTAACCATAATGCGATGATCTACGAAAGCCTCGACTGTAGCGTCCATGCTCGCGTAGAAACAGCCATCGACAAATGCGTAATTGACCATTTCATGGACGTTACGCGATATGACTCTCCAGTTTCATGCAACAGTTTTAGCGAAAAAGCAACAAAATTGTGAAGTTCATGCAAGGGACTCAAACCGATTCAAGGTGATCTCCCTTCAGAGTCAACCTCTGGTGTAATTGAGTCCCCCTCATCCGCGCCCAAGATGGCACTGCGCAAGTAGCCTTGATTTCTCGCAACAAGTGGGGACTTACGGAAATTCCAAAGGCCTTGCGTTGGTTGAGGATTGAGAGAAGTGGCCAACACTGGCCTTTTGCTCCAAAGTTTTCACAGCTGGACAGCTGGGTGAGTTGGGTGTTGGCAAAAGAGTGGCGTGGAGGGTGGCCGCAGCACCATCCCGGGCGGAGAGATAGCTCAAGGAGATCGCCGGCCACTAGAAGGTCGAAGAGGGTGTGTCCCCAAATCGGACGAGAAAGAGGCGCGCCGCGAGGCGCGGTTTAGGGCCCGGAGTTGGAGTGGGCGGCGGTCACACGCCAAACACAAGGGATCGTCACCCCCAATCTCCACTACTCAGCCGTGCCAAGTACCAACACGGCGTCTCACCAGTCAGCCGAACCGAACTCGATATCGAGCATGGGGTACATTCCTCCGCGATCTTCCGTAAGTGGTCAGAGACCATTTCCATAAGTCCCTCAAGTAGGGCCGGTGGGGATCGAACCCACGACCGAGGGATTATGAGATGTACGCCTTCAGTTACTTGCGACTTTTGCGTCCATTCAGTTCGTTTCTGCCATCACGAAAATCCACTGATGAGCAGAGGCGTCCACCGCGTCCTGAAATCGGAGTAGCAAAGGAGTAGCAAACTTGATATTTCCACGCACCTGATGGTCAAATCTCATTCAAAATTCGAGATTAATTCTGGTACCATAAGTGGTACAACTTTTCAAAGGAACGAGACTCCATGTCCATTACCGCGAGCGAGGCTCGAAAGAACCTCTTCCCGCTCATTGAACGCGTGAACGAAGACCGCGAACCGATCGAAATCACTTCAAAACGAGGCGACGCGGTGCTGATGTCACGCGCCGACTTCGACGCGCTCAATGAAACGGCCATGCTTCTACGCTCTCCAGCCAACGCCCGTCGACTCCTCAAAAGCTTGGCGCAGGCACAAGCGGGTGAACGCAGTATTCACAAGCTCTCCTAGTGCGATTAGTTTTTACCCCCCTTGGCTGGGAGGACTATCTGTATTGGCAAACCAATGACAAGCCGACCCTCAAACGCCTCAATCGTCTGCTCGAGGATACGGTGCGAAACCCGTTCGAAGGCATTGGTAAGCCCGAACAACTCCGACACGTATTAGCGGGCTGTTGGTCTCGACGAATCGACGAGGAGCATCGCCTGGTGTACCTCGTCGACGGCGATGACGTCGTGGTACTGCAGGCCCGCTTCCACTACGGAAACTGACTCTCAGTAGGGCCGGTGGGGATCGAACCCACGACCGAGGGATTATGAGTCCCCTGCTCTAACCACTGAGCTACGGCCCTTCGCCACTCAAATGAACGGACACACTCCCATCCAACTCACTCAAGGTAGCAGGGGCAACGGACACGTGAGTGTTGAGCGAATCAGTATCGCCAGGCTGAAAAATCAAGGCTCGACGACGACTCAGCTCCCAGAGCAGGACTCGAACCTGCAACCTAGCGATTAACAGTCGCTTGCTCTGCCAATTGAGCTATCTGGGAATGCACCCGAGGGCAAAGCAACATTAGCACCCACTCGACGTTCCTATTGGCGGTCGAGCCATGCCTGGAGACGCGTGGCTTCAGGGCTTTCGCGCACTGCTCGCCTGCACCGCTCGATACGCTTTGACATACCTTGACGTGATATTGCGTGCGAAGTGGCAATCTCCTCGAGCGACATCGTTCGAAACGTGAATTGCCAGAAGGAGTCAAAATCATCGCCGCACACCCGGCGCAACTCGTCAATAACCCAGGGTGGAGCATCACCGATGTCGGTGGCGGATGAAGTCGCGGCAACCTCGCTGAAGTCAGTGGACTCGAATCTGCGAGATACGAACTCTCGATTCATCTGTATCACCTCGTTCGCTTTCTGCGGGGAGACGCCCAGAGCCTGGGCAACCTCGCGCTTGGTCACCTTTCTTCCGGGGTTGCTACGTTCGAACTTTTGAAGTTTTAAGACCAGTCGCATCTCGGTGTCGCTGAATCCAACTTGTTGTTGAATCGCTTGATTGACCAACTTCATAATCCAGTAGTTCGCATACGTGGAGAATCTCGTGCCCCGATTAGGGTCGAAACGTCGAAGGGCATTGACGAGCCCTTCTACACCCGCCGCCTCCAGTTCCTCGTTACCAAAGCGGTACCCGCGCTCGAGCACCCGCGTTCGCACCAATCCGCAGGTCGCGCGCAGCAACAGCGACTCGGCCTCTTGACCATCGTGTCGCTGACGTAAGAGCAATCGCCTGTCGCGCGCCTGCTCTACACCGCCATCGGCCAAACTGGCCGCAGCGTCTCGGCCACGTTGGATCAGTGGATACAGACTCCGCTCGTCTTCCACACTGAGGGGCGCCAGCATCTGAAGCCCACCGATGACCCCGCGTTTGGCGCTCTTCACTCGTCACCGCTCGAATGGCGCGACAACAGCCAAGCCCGCAAATCCATTTCGGCGACCTCACCGTGCGCCGACTCCAGTAGGTCCAGTCGCTCTCGCACGTCGACAATGGTCGCCATGACCGTTTCAGGACTCAACACACCCTCGCGCATTTCGCGTTCAACGTTCTTGAGTTCCTGATGAACAGCCCGTCGCAGCAACTGCGATACGACTGCAGTGACGTCGTCGCTGCTGTACTCGCGGTCCAACTCGTCCACGACCAATTGACTGAGCACGTGCGCGGCTTCCTCTTGACCACGCCGAACAAGAGTGTCGATCACTTCAGAGACGGGCGAACCGCTCGACAGCGCGTCGAAGATTTCATGCTCAGTGTCGTTCACGAAGTACTGAGCAATGAAACGCTCTCGAACGTCTGGGTTGTAGTGCAGCCATAGTCGAAGAGCTTCGAGCCCGGGTCGTAGTTTCGACGAAGAGCGAGGAGGCGTGCGACGCGACTCGGGTACTGGTTCATTGGGAACCTCGCGACGGTGCGGCGTGCGCGACATCTCGAGCACCTTCGGCCGTAGCGTCACCGGATCCAATCGAAGTTGATCGGCCACCTGCATGAGGTATTGGTCGCGCACGAGCTCACTAGGGTGCTCAGCCAGAACCTGCATCGCGACCTCCGCCGCACGCGCCCGCCCTTCCACCGTCGCAAGGTTTGCCGCCACAAGAACCCGCTCTAGGCGGAACTGGAGAAAGGGCACCGCAGTGGCAACTGCCTGACGCAATGCCTCGGGGTCTCGCTGAGCGAGTTCGGCCGGATCGCTTCCCTTGGGTAACTTCGCAACCGCGACATCAACTTCGTGCTGTCGCTCCCACTGATACACCGACGCCGCAGCACTCTGACCAGCCTGGTCGGCGTCGTAGGCGAGCACGATGCGCTTCGCGAAATTTCGCATCGTACGAAAGTGCTCCTCGCCGAGCGCCGTGCCACAGGTCGCCACGGCGCGCGGCATACCTGCAGTGAAAAATGCAATCACGTCCGTGTAGCCTTCGCAGACAATGATCTCGCCCGACTTGATGATGTCATCCTTCGCCCAGTTGAGCGCGTAGAGCGTACGACGCTTCGAGTAAATGGGGGTCTCGGGGCTGTTCTTGTACTTCGCTTCGACTCGCGCGTCTGGCCGCGGTGCTCGCGCGGGGTCGCTCGGCAAGATCCGCCCGCCCACGGCGATGGCCTTGCCCGAGGGATCGAAGATGGGAAAGATCAAACGAGCCCGTAGCGCGTCTTGGCGCCGTTCTCGACTGTTGACAAAACCGAGACCGGTACCCGTGAGGGTCTTCTCGTTGAGTTTGAGAGCACTGGTCAACGCATCCCACTCGTCGGGTGCCCAGCCGAGTTTGAACTGTCGTGCAACCTCCCCACTGATGCCTCTCGAGCGCAGGTAGTCGCGCGCGGGTCGAGCGTCTGGGGCGTTGAGCAGTCGCTCGTGGTACCACGACACCGCCTTTTCCATCGCCGAAAGGAACTCTTGGCGTTCCTTGCGCGCGGGTCCGGCGTTGGTATCCTCGTGCAACTCAATCCCGGCTCGCTCGGCGAGCAGGCGCACGGCATCAACGAAATCCAGGTGCTGCATCTCACGGACAAACGTGATCTGGTCGCCCGACGCCCGGCACCCGAAACAGTAATAACGACCCTCTTCGGCGTTCACGGAGAACGACGGGGTCTTCTCACCGTGAAACGGACAAAGGCCACTCCAACGCCGGCCCGATTTCTTCAGCGCCACGTACTCGCTAATGAGTGCCACAATGTCGGTCGCCGCACGGACCTGTGCAATCTCACTGTCCGAAATAGCCATGCACAGAAGGTACCCGTTCTCTCACGTGGAAGAGTCACCTTGGCGAACACTCCCTAGACTGGCCGTCGTGTCCGACTTCGCCGTGGAGGCGCTCAATATCTACCGAACGTTCCACGATGGCGAGGTCCACGCGCTGGAGGACGTCACCCTACGAGTGGCCCGAGGCGAGGTCTTCGGACTCCTTGGGCCCAACGGTTCGGGCAAGACCACGATGGTACGGATCTTGTCGACGATTCTCGCCCCGAGCTCTGGATCGGCCAAGGTGAACGGCTACGACGTCGTCAAACAACCTGATGAGGTGCGTCGCAGCATTGGCCTGGCCGGCCAGTTCGCCACGGTCGATGAGAACCTCACGGGATTCGAGAATCTGCGCATGATCGGAAGGCTCAATCATCTAGAGAAGTCGTTCGTCAAACAGCGTTCGAGCGAACTGCTCGACCAGTTCGGATTGAGCGACGCCGCGAATCGCACGGCCAAGACGTATTCGGGTGGCATGCGCCGACGACTCGACCTCGCCGCGGCGCTCGTCGCCAACCCTCCTCTCCTCTTTCTCGACGAACCGACGACCGGACTGGACCCCCAGAGTCGCCAGGACCTCTGGGCCATCATCGAAGGACTCGTCGAGGGTGGCACGACAGTGCTCCTCACGACCCAATACCTCGAAGAGGCCGACCGACTCGCGAAGCAACTGGTCGTACTCGACCACGGCAAGATCATCGCGCAGGGTACCAGCCAAGAATTGAAGACACGGTTGGGAAATACAGTGCTATCAGTCAGTTTCGCCTCAACCGCGGACGCCCAGCAAGGATCACAGTTACTCGCGGGGCTTTCGACCAAGCCCGCCAATGTCGAGGGCACCGTCGTCGAGATCACCGTCGATCGCGGCCCGAGTGCTGCGACGGACGCGCTACGCCGCATCGACGGGGCGGGCCTCGAACTGACGGGCCTTGTGCTACGTGAGCCGAGCCTCGATGACGTGTTCTTGAGCCTCACCGGCCACAAGACCGACGACGACACGGTTGATGCGACGCCATCGACAACCAAGCGGCGACGAAAGGCACGAAAATGAGCAACGTCGACCAAGCCCGCGCTCTACCGGTGCAGGCTCAGAAGAGCTCGCTTCGCTGGGCGATCAGTGACATCTTAACGATCGCGCGACGCGGACTGCTCGCACTCGTTCGAATCCCCACCGCGTTGGTGTTCTCAATGATCCAGCCAATCATGTTCGTCCTACTCTTTCGTTACGTCTTTGGCGGCGTCATCAACGTCCCCGGGAGTCAGTACGTCAACTTCCTGATTCCGGGGATCTTGGTGCAGACCACGATCTTTGGCGGTATCGGCACCGCGATTGGATTGGCCGAAGACCTTCAACGCGGACTCATCGAGCGCTTCCGCGCCCTGCCGATGGCGCGCATTGCCGTGTTGGCCGGGCGTACGGTCTCAGACCTCGCGCGAAACGTCATGGTGCTGGTACTGATCACGCTCGTTGGACTCGCCGTTGGGTTCCGCCCGCACGGTGGCATCACCGCGTACCTTCAAGCGTGTCTGCTCATGTTGGTCTTCGCCTACTGCCTCTCCTGGGGCTTTGCCTACATCGGACTGTCAGCACCGAACTCCGAGACGGCTCAGGCCATGACGTTCCCACTGATCTTCCCACTCACGTTCGCGTCCTCGATCTTCGTGCCAGTTGACACGATGCCGGGTTGGCTTCGCGGGTTTGCCACTAATCAGCCAGTGAGCCAGACCGCGGACGCGGTGCGCGGCCTGATGCTCGGCCATCCCCACGGAAATTCCACGTGGATAGCGCTCGCGTGGGCGCTCGGAGCGATCCTCGTATTGGCGCCGATCTCGACGGCGCGCTACCGCCGAGTGGCGTAGCGCATGTCGACTCTCAGCGTCGAAGAGCTTCAGGCCATCCTCGAAGCAGCGTTTCCCGGCAACGAAGTGCCCCGCGTAGAAAAAGTTGACGGCGACACGGTGATCGTCCGCCAACCAGTCAACGACCGCCACGGGCGCCCGGGAGGCACCCTGTCGGGTCCAACAATGATGATGCTCGCCGACACGTCTGCGTGGATGGCGATCCTGGCTCAGATCGGACCGGTGCTACTCGCCGTCACGACCAGTCTGCATATCGACTTTCTTCGAAAGCCTGACGTGACTGATCTCATGGCTCGAGCCACCCTCTTGAAACTCGGACGCAAACTCGCGGTCGTGGACGTGTCGCTGTTCTCACTGGGCCACGACGAACTCGTCGCCAAGGCTCAGGTCACCTACTCGCTACCCTCCAGCGTGAGCTGAACCCCAACGTCGAAGCGTGCACCCTCGCCCCCTCACTCGCTCATTGACGTTCGTCATGGCGGTAGCCATCGGCATCGTCGTCGCGAACCTCTACTACCTCCAGCCGCTCCTGCATCAAGTTCGCCAGGAGTTCGCCATCAGCACCTTGGCGACGTCATCACTCATAACTCTGATCCAAGCGAGTTACGCAGCCGGCCTCATGTTCGTGGTGCCCCTCGGCGACATCCTTCCCCGGCGACGACTGATCGTGGCGATATTCGCGCTTGCGTCGATCACGATGCTGCTCGGTAGCCTCGTACGGTCCTTCGTGCTCTTCGCGCTGATCACTGCCGTCATTGGACTCTGCTCGGTGGGCGGCCAGGTGATTATCCCCTTCGCCGCCGACCTCGCCGTTGAGGGCGAACGCGGTCGGGTGATCGGTCGATTGATGACGGGACTCCTCACCGGGGCGCTGCTCTCACGCGCTCTTTCGGGTGCACTCGCCGAAGCGGTGGGCTGGCGCGGCGTCTACGTGAGCGCGGCGATTCTGCTCGCGATAATGACACTCGTACTTCGACTGGTGTTACCCGTTGAAAAACCCAGACCTCATGTCGCGTACCGAGAATTGGTGACGAGCTCGTTCACGCTGCTCGGCACCTACCGTGAACTTCGTAGGCGCGCGTGGCTCGGTGGCGTCAACTTCGCCGCCTTCAGCGCGCTGTGGACCACGCTCGCCTTTGAATTGTCGGGCGCACCGTTTCACTACTCGAGTGGTCGCATCGGCCTGTTCGCCCTGCTCGGCATCGCGGGCGTACTCGCCGCGAACGCTGCGGGACACCAGGCCGACAAGAACCGGAGTCGACGCACGACCAGTATCGCCTCGATACTGATCACCGTGGCCTACCTCATCTTGCTCGTCGGCCGCCACGAAATCTGGATCCTGGGCATTGGTATCGTGGTACTCGACATCGGTGTCCAGGGAATCCAGATCACCAACCAGGCCGTGATCTACAAGATCGCACCCGAGATGCGCAGTCGTACCAACGGTATCTACATGATGTGCTTTTTCACCGGCGGAGCGCTCGGATCGCTCGCCGCTGGCTTCGCGTATTCGCACTTCTCGTGGCCCGGCGTCACGGGCCTCGGGATACTCCTCGGCGTACTGCTCACCGTTCCTTCGCTGGTCTGGCGAGAGCCGACGTCGAATAACGCGCGCGCAACCTCGTAACGATCGAATACCCCGAGGTGCTCAATTCGGTCACCTCACGAAAGGCGTCGCATCCCCTTGGTCACACTTGGCCGGTTCGAGTGCGAAGCTCACCCAACAACTCATCGATCCTCACGCGGGTCTGCGCGGTCGAGTCACGTTCACGCACCGTAACGCTCTGGTCGTCCAAGGTGTCGAAGTCAATGGTGACACAGTACGGTGTGCCGACTTCATCTTGTCGACGGTACCGGCGTCCGATGGACTGGGTCACGTCATAGTCGCAAGTGAAGTACGGCTGTAACCGCGCGAGGACGTCTTTCGAAGTCGCCTCGAGCTCGGGTTTCTTCGACAGTGGAAGCACCGCCACCTGGTACGGCGCCAGGCGCCAATCGAGACGCAACACCGTGCGCAGTTCGCCTTCGACCTCGTCCTCGTGATACGCGGCGAGCAGAAAGGCCATCATCGCTCGCGTCGCACCCGCGGCCGGCTCGATCACGTAGGGCGTGTATCGTTCATTCGCGGCCTGGTCGAAGTACTCGAGCTTGACACCCGACGCGTTCGAGTGCTGGGTGAGGTCGTAGTCGCCCCGATTCGCTATTCCCTCGAGCTCGTCCCAACCCCAGGGGTAGGCAAACTCAACATCGGTCGTGCCTTTCGAATAGTGCGAGAGGTCCTCTTTGGCGTGCTCGTGCAGGCGAAGAAGCTCGGCGGGGATACCCAGATCGAGGTACCAGTCATAGCGGGCTTTGATCCAGTATTTGTACCACTCGGGTGCCTCACTCGGCGGCACGAAGTACTCCATCTCCATCTGCTCGAACTCACGGGTTCGAAAGACGAAGTTCTGTGGGGTGATCTCATTACGGAACGATTTGCCGATCTGGGCAATACCGAAGGGTGGCTTCTTACGAACGGTCGACAGCACGTTGGCGAAATTGGTGAACATCCCTTGAGCCGTCTCAGGCCTCAGGTACGCGGTGGCCCCCTCGCCCTCGACCGGACCAGCTTGGGTCTTGAACATCAGATTGAAGGCACGTGGCTCGGTGAACTCTGTCGAGCCACAGTTAGGACAGACGCCGTTGATCTTGTCTTCACGCCAGCGTTCCTTGCACTTGCGACAGTCCACGAGGGGATCGGTGAAGGTCTCGAGGTGTCCCGACGCCGCCCACACCGCGGGGGGACCGAGGATCGCCGCGTCAATGCCCACGATGTCCGTTCGCATCTGGACCATCGAACGCCACCAGGCCTGCTTGACGTTGCGCAGCATATTGACACCCAGCGGGCCGTAATCGTAGGTCGAGCGGAATCCGCCGTAGATCTCGGCCGACTGGAAGATGAATCCGCGTCGCTTCGCGAGGTTCGTGATCTTCTCGAGGAGGTTCGGGTCAGTATCGCTGGTTGATGCCATTCATCAAGGCTACCGGACTAGTTCGAACTCTTGAGGCGAACAATCACTTGATTGGCGAGGAGGCGGCCCTTGGTCGCGAGTGTGACCTGGCCTTGTGTGACCTGGACCAGATGGGCAATTTCGTCGAGCGACTCAAACGCTTCCACTGGTACTCCGTGTCGTGTGCGAAGGGCAAGCGAGTCACGCTCAAATGCCTGGGTCGACTCGTCGAGGACCTCCTCGCCCCCAAGAGGGAGTTCGCCCGCGCGCACCATGGCGATGTAGCGATCAGGGGTACGTACGTTCCAGAACCTTCGCCCGTGCTCGTGCGAATGCGCCGCCGAGCCAAATCCCCGATAGTCGTCGTGATCCCAGTAGACGTGATTATGTCGACACTCGTGCCCGGGCTTGGCCCAGTTCGAGATCTCCTCCCACTCATACCCGTTCGCCTCGAGTGTGGCGCCGACGAGGTCGTACGCGTCGGCAGTGTCATCCTCGTCAGGGTGGCGCGCGGGGTCCTGGCCGAGTGGAGTGGCCGGCTCAGGGGTGAGGGCGTAGCAACTGATGTGCGGTGGTGCGAACTCGAGGCCCAACAGGTCATCCAAGGTCGCACGCACGTCCTCGAGCGACTCGGCCCGCGAGCCAACGATGAGGTCCATGTTCCACGTCGAAAAGCCCGCCTCCTGTACGGCCCTCGACACTTCCTCGTGCGCCATGATGCCGTGTCGGCGTCCGAGGTCAGCGAGCACCGCCGGCTGGGTGGACTGCACGCCAAAACTCATGCGCGTCACTCCACCCGCGCGGTAGGTGCGCAATCGCTCGACGTTCGCGTCCTCGGGATTGCATTCAACGGTCACCTCGCAGTCCTGCTCGCGCGGGAGCGCGTCGAGGATTCGAAGTAGTTGCTCGGGCGCGAGCCTCGAGGGGGTGCCCCCACCGAAGAACACCGACGACGCCGGGCTGAGCCCCTGCTCGCGGGCCCATTCGATCTCCTGGATCACGGAATCGACGTACGCGTCCATGAGATGGTCACGGTCTGCGTACGTCGCGAACGCGCAGTAATCGCACCGGTGCGCACAAAAGGGCACGTGCACGTAGATACCAAAGGGTCGATTCACGAACGAACCCTAGCCACTTCGCGCTTCTTTGAAGCGCGACAGCGCCTCGAGCCGCTCTCGATTGAGGTCCACCATCGGCGCAGGATAGGACTCGTGCGCGAAGAGTCCATCTCCCCCGCCGGGCATGAGGCACTGGGGAGCACTCAGCGAGGCGAGCTCGGGGACGTGGCGCCGGACGTAGACGCCGTCAGGATCGAAGCGCTGTGCCTGCAAGGAAGGATTGAAGATCCGATGAAAAGGGGCGGCGTCGGTACCGGTGCCGGCCGTCCACTGCCAGCCGTGCTGATTGGAGGCAATATCGCCGTCGATGAGACGCCACATGAACCACTTCGCCCCCCAGCGCCAGTCAAGGTGCAGGTGTTTGACGAGAAACGAGGCTGCCACCATACGCACGCGATTATGCATCCAGCCCTCGCTCAATAGCTGGCGCATTCCCGCATCGACGAGGGGGTACCCCGTCTCACCGCGAGCCCAGGTTTGAAAGCGATCGACGGCCGCGGCGTCGCGGTCGACACGAAGCGACGACATCGAAGGTTGGAGGACGCTCGAAATGGACTCGGGGTAGTGAAAGAGCACATCGGCGTAGAAGTCGCGCCAACAGAGTTCGGTCTCGAAGCTCCGATCGCGACCGGGCGTGTTCGAGAGTGCCGCCATCACTTGGCGAGGGTGGAGCGCGCCAAAGCGCAAAAACGGACTCAGTCGACTGGTGGCGTCTTCACCGGGTGAATCCCGGTGCGCGTGATACGTGCTGGCGTTCGTGGCAAAGAGCTCGAGGCGTTCGTGCGCCGCCACCTCACCCGCTGACCACTGCTCGCCGCTGGCGTCGTCGGGGAGTTCGCCAAAGTACGCCGGGCGCACGCTGCCCGCGATCTCAGTGAGCGCATCTAGACCCACACTGCGTGCGCCGCGCCAGACAATGCCGTTGGGGACAGCGAGCGGCGTCGGCGGTACCACGAGCTCCCACCCGCGACGGTAGGCGCCATAGACCCGACACGGCGAACCACTCTTGGTGGTGATGGCCCCAGGAGGCACGACGTAATTGGAATCGACAAAGCGGACTTCGATTCCCTCGTGGGCGAGCGCTCGCGCAACCCGTTCATCGCGACGACGTCCGGCTGGTGCGTGGTCGCGTGTCGCAAGCACGCACGTGGCTCCCACTTCGGTCGCGAGCGCGAGCAACTCAGTACTCGGATCACCGTTTCGAACGATCAAATTGCCCTCAAGAGTGGCGTCGAGCGCCTCGAGTGTGGCACGAAGGTACGCGGCGCGCGTCGGCCCCGCGGGTGCCGCGAACCTCGGGTCCACGATGAAGGCGGGTGCCACCACCGCGTCGCCGCATATCGCCGCCTCTACCAGGGCCGGGTTGTCGGCCAGACGAAGGTCGCGGCGAAACCAGAAGATTGTGGGTGATGTGGACACGGTTCCTCGTCGATAACGAGGGCACCTTAGCGCGACGGGGTCTCGGGAACGAGCGGTGCGGTCGATCGCACGGCACGAAGACGCCGACCGAAGTGAAGCTCGACCGCTTCGTGGGCGAGGGTTGCCACTTCACCACCGCCCCGCGGTGCCGTCTCTCGCAGCACCGCCGCGAGTTCACCGCCCAATATCCGTCGCAACAGGGAGAGGGCGTCGTTCGACAGTGTCGTGCCCGAGCGACACTGGGTGCAGAGCGTGCCGCCCACGGCGGCATCAAAGGCGACGAGAGGACCTTCGCGCCCGCAGTTGACGCACGAGTCCACCACCGGTTCAGAGCCGTCGTGAGCGAGCAAGCGCAAGTAGAACGAGGCGGGAACCAGCGTGGGATCGAAGGACTCCTTGTCGAGTGTCACCAACACGCGAACCAGCAGGTCAAAGATCCCCTCGTCCGCAACGTCATCAGAGGGGATGGCATCGACGACCTCCACGACGGCGTAGCCCGCGTTGATGCGCGCGTACGACGAGCGCAACACCTCCAGGCGCTCACGGTGTTGGACGTTGCGCGCGATGTAGAGGTCGCCGCGCGACTTCACCACGTCAATGTGCACGTACGCCAGCGGCTCAAGATTCCCGCCAAGTTTGCTGGTCGCTTTTCGTATGCCCTTGGCGAGTACGCGGACCTTGCCGTGTTCTCTCGTCCACAGCACCGCAATGCGGTCCGACTCACCTGCCTTGTACGTCCGCAGTACGACAGCGTCGTCGCGGAACTCTTTCACTTCTTGGTCTCGTCGTCGCGCTCTTGAAAGTGCTGCTTGCGAGGCGCAATACCCATGAAGCGATTCAGCGCGACCCCTCCGGCCACGAGCACCGCGAGGATGAGTGGGATGGCGAGCGGCGCCACGAGACTTGACACGCCATTGAGCGCGAGGACCCACAAGAACACGTAGACAACGAGCGCGAGCGCTATCGTGAACTTCGTCACAATCATGTGTCGACACCGCCGAATCGACGCTCTCGGCGCTGGTACTCTTCGATCGCCTCGAACAAGTCCTCGCGACGAAAATCCGGCCACAGCACTTCAGTGAAGACCAACTCGGAATACGCCATCTCCCAGAGCAAGAAGTTCGAGATGCGAAACTCACCCGACGTACGAATCACGAGATCGGGGTCGGGCAATTCGGGATGGTACAGCCGCGTGCGGATGGTCTTCTCGTCGATCTTGTTCGCCGGCACCTGATCGCGAACGAGCTGTTGGACCGCATCGACGATCTCCGCGCGACCGCCGTAGTTGAAGGCGATGTTGAGGGTCATGGTCGTATTGTGCTTGGTCAGCTCCTTGGCCTCATCCATCCGCTTCATCACACTCTTGGGTA
The DNA here is from genome assembly GCA_019352095.1 of Acidobacteriota bacterium. Taxonomy (GTDB): domain Bacteria; phylum Actinomycetota; class Acidimicrobiia; order Acidimicrobiales; family RAAP-2; genus RAAP-2. The sequence continues at coordinate 5,612 of JABBNY010000026.1, read as the reverse complement.
CTCGCCAACTCTTGCGTCCCGAAAAGGTGATGCGCACGCCCTGCTCGTGCAGCTCGTTCTGACGACGCTCGAGCAACCCCTTATTGAAGTTCATGAGATAGCGAACCTCGTCAATCGGTCGTCGCCAATTCTCGGTCGAAAAGGCGTACACCGTCAACGCGGTCACGCCGAGTGACAACGCGCCGTAGGTGACGTCGACGAGCGCCACTTCCCCGGCGCCGTGCCCCTCGGTCCTCGCGAGTCCTCGACGCTGGGCCCAACGGCCGTTCCCGTCCATCACGATGGCGACGTGATGAGGGATCCTCTCACGCTCGAGGGAGCCGGGCACGGGGGTGGGACGCGGATCAGACACGCACAAAACCTAGTTCAGGGGAACCAAAAGGTTGCGCGGGTAACCCTCTAAGGTCGTCGCGTGAATTCTTTTGACCCCGACGAGCTGACCCCGTACGTCGAGACCGACGACCAAGAGGGCATCCAGCTCGACCACGACCGCTTTTCAATCGACGTTGAACGGGCTCAGGGGTTGCTCGACACGATCACCCACGACCTGCCCGGGGGTGGTGAAGTGCGCGAAGCGCAGCGCCAGATGGTGCGAAGTGTCGCCGAGGCGTTCTCGAATCGTCGCCACACCATCATCGAAGCCGGTACCGGCGTTGGAAAATCACTCGCGTACCTCGTCCCCGCAGCAATGTCCCACCAGCGCGTCGTGATAGCGACTGCCACGAAGAACCTACAGGACCAGCTCGCTCAAAAAGACGCGCCGCTGGTGAGCGCGCACGCCTCGCGCACGAACGTTGCGGTGTTGAAGGGAAAGAACAACTACCTCTGCCGCAATCGCGCCAGTTCGGTCGCGGGTGCGGGACAGATGAGCTTCGACGACGGCACTGAAGTGCCCAAGGGAGTCGCCGATCAGATGCGACGCATCTTGAAATGGGCCGGCGAGACCACGACTGGTGACCGCGACGAGCTCACGTTCGAAATCGATCAGCGCGCGTGGCGCGGTCTCTCCGTCACCCCCCAAGAATGTCTCGAGCGATCTCGATGTCCCCAGGGTCAGTCGTGCTTCGCCGAACTCGCGAAGGACCGGGCCAGTGAGAGTTCACTGCTCATCGTGAACACGCACCTGTACGCCGCGCATTTGGCGTCCGGTTCGATGCTGTTGCCCGCCCACGAGCTGGTCATCTTCGACGAAGCGCACGAAGTGCTCGACATCTTCGCGTCACTGCTCGGGACCTCACTTAATGCGTCGCGCCTTCGCGCCCTGTCGGGCACCGCGCGTTCCCTGCTCGGCGCTGATTTCGCACAGACCTGTCTCGATCTCATGAACAGCGCGGACCGACTGGCCGCCACGTTGCAGATCCAGTTCGAACGCAACGAGCTGACGGGTCTCGACGAGGACAGCCGTCGCGAGCTCATGAGGGCCGCAGAACTGGTGGTACGTATTGTTGAAGCGCTTCGTGCGCTGGAGCCCGCCGACCCCGACAGCGCCGCGCGAAAGATCCGAGCGCTCGGCCCCGGGGTTCACTTGATGAACGACCTCGATCGGGTGAGCGCCCTACGCGACGGCGAACTGCTCTACGTGACCAAACGCGATCGCGAAGTCGACATCGAAGTATCACTAGTGGACGTTGGTCCTCGCCTCCACGATGAACTGTGGGGCGCGGTGACCGCAGTGCTCACGAGTGCCACCATTCCCGACAACCTCGCGAAGAATCTCGGACTCGAGGACGACTGCGCCGTCGAACGATTCGAGAGTCCTTTTGACTACCAGAACAATTCATTGCTGTACGTACCCGCATCGTTTCCCACTCGCAACGCCGATGGCGCCGAACACGCGATCATCGAAGAACTCGTCGAACTCATCGGTGCCGCGGGCGGGCGCACACTGGCGTTGTTCACCAACCGGTCAGTCATGAACCGCGTCGCTGAGGCGGTCGCACCGCGGCTGGCTACGCCTGTTCTGGTCCAAGGCACTCTGTCACGTCAACGCATCATCAGCGAATTCCGCGATGATCCCGAGGCGAGTCTCTTCGCGGTGACGAGCTTCTGGCAAGGTATTGACGTACCCGGTCATTCATTGAGTCTGGTCACCATTGACCGGCTCCCCTTCGCGGTACCCAACGACCCACTCGCCGAGGCTCGTCGCAGCCGTTCCAACAAGCCCTTCTACGAAGTCGACCTCCCTCGTGCGGCAATGCTGCTCGCCCAAGGCGTTGGCCGCTTGATCCGCACCAACACCGACCGAGGAGTCGTTGCGGTGCTCGACACCCGTCTCGCCGAGGCGTCCTACAAATCCGCGCTCTTCAGGCGACTACCACCCATGAAGCGAACACGCGACAAATCCCAGGTGCACGCGTTCTTGAAAGAGCTTCACGAATCGTCCTCTGACCACGGTGCTTGAATCATTCTTGATAATTAACTAGTATTTCACTAGAAAAACTATTTAGAAGGATGAACCGTGCACATTGACCTCCTACTCGTGCTGGCGAGTGCCCTGGTGGGCTTTCTCGTAGGTCTCACGGGTATGGGGGGCGGGGCGCTCATGACGCCCATGCTGGTCCTGCTTTTCGGCGTCACTCCATCGGCCGCCATCTCGTCAGACCTCATCGCGGCGTTCTTCATGAAGCCCTTGGGCGTCGCCATCCACTGGCGGCGAGGCACGGTGCAGGGCGACATCGTCAAGTACCTCTGTCTCGGGTCGGTGCCTGCCGCGTTCCTCGGCACGTGGGTGATGCACCTCGAGGGCCATAGCCTGAGCGGCGAGCGACGCCTACAGGTCGTCTTGGGCGTCGCCCTGATCCTCGGCGCGGGTGCCATGATCGCGCGGTTCTTGATCCCGCAACACAGTTCACACATCGCGGCTCCGTTCGTGCTGCGTCGAGTCGCGATCGTGGCGATCGGCGTCGGCGGAGGATTCATGGTGGGACTCACGTCCGTGGGGGCGGGGTCACTCATCCTGGTCCTCTTGACGCTCGTGTATCCGTCACTTCGAAGTGACCAACTCGTCGGTACCGATCTCGCCCAGTCGATCCCGTTGACCCTCGCCGCGACCCTGGGCACGTTCGTCTTCGGTCATGTCCAGTTCTCGCTGACCGCGTCAATCATCCTGGGCAGTATTCCTGCAGTCGTGATCGGCGCACTGCTCTCAGCGCGAGAAGCGAGTCGGGTCATTCGCCCCTTCATCGCCGGAGTTACGTTGTTGAGCGGCCTCAAATACATAGGCGCGCCCCTGGTGGCACTCGGCGTCGTGGCGCTGGTGACCTTCAGCGTGCTCAGCGTCGCCGCGCTCCGCACCCGACCCGCACCGAGTCCCGCGGTCCTCGATGCGTTAGAGACAGTCCCCTGACATCTCAGTAACCCAGGCGGTCGAGGATATCGTCACGCTTTTGCCAACCGGGCTCGACGGAGACCTTCAATTCCAAGAAGCACCCCTCGGGGAGTTGACGACGAGCCGCGATTCCCACGTCCTTCAACAACTGTCCACCCTTGCCAATGACCATCCCCTTTTGACTCTCGCGTTCGACCAGGATCTCAACGAGGATGTGGGGCCATTCGAATTCGCTGACCCGACAGTGGATTGAATGTGGCAGTTCCTGTTTGGTCTTTCGAACCAATTGCTCACGCACCAGTTCGGCGACCCACATTGCTTCAGGAACATCCGAGACCTCGTCCTCACCAAAGAGATATGGCGATTCGGGCATGGCCTGACGCACGTAGGCAATGAGCTCATCAGTCCCCTCGCCGGTCTTGGCCGACACGGGAAAATACTCAACGCGCGCAGCGGCGCCCTGGAGACCCTTGTCCTGGCCGATCTCACTCACCGCTTCGTGTGCGGCCATCAACTGGGCCGCAACCCCGTCGCGCGATGTCCGGTCCATCTTGTTCACGACCAGAACGGGTCGAGGCCCATCGGGGTGCTTCGCGTTTTCGAGCAGGGTGGCGATGACGTTACGGTCACCGGGCCCGATTGCCTTGCCCGCCTCCACCACCGCCAAGATCACGTCGACCCCGTCGGCGGCGGCCCGCGCGGTGTCGTTGAGGCGACCACCGAGACTCGTCTTGGGTCGATGTATCCCCGGAGTGTCAACGAAGATGATCTGCACCTCGTCGTGGGTCAAGATGCCCCGGATGGCTTGGCGGGTCGTGTTCGGACTCGGTGACGTGATCGACACCTTGGTGCCGACCACCTGATTGAGCAACGTTGATTTCCCGACGTTCGGTCGTCCGATGATCGCAGCGAATCCCGACTTCGTCACAACGTCCTCCTCACGGGCTCGATACGAACCTCTTCTATCCGTCGTCCGTCCATTCGCGTCACCGTCACTTGATACTCTTCAGTTGAAAACACGTCACCCTCCTCGGGCACGCCACCCGCGAGGTCCAGCACGAGTCCACCCACGGTGTCCCAGCCAAGTTTCGGCAACGAGAGGCCGTATTCCAGGTTGACGTCGTCAAGGTTGAGTCGACCGCTCAGCGTGATGCCAGCTTCGATGGTCTGATCGACGTCATCGATCGACGGATCCGACTCATCGGTGATCTCTCCGACCAGTTCTTCGAGGATGTCTTCGAGGGTGACCAGTCCGGCCGTGCCGCCGTACTCGTCGACCACGACGAACAGGTGGCTCTTGCCTTGGCGGATCTCACTGAGCAACGACGCGACCTTCTTGGTCTCGGGCACGAAACGAGGTTCGCCCATGTGGTCCTCGATCAACTCGTCACCCAGTCCGTCGGCGAACAAACTCGCCAAGTGACGAAGATTCACGATCCCCACGATGTCGTCTACATTCTCACCCAAGACCGGGATCCTCGAGCGTCCTGTCGCAATCGCCAAATGCAGCGCCTCACGAACGCTCGCCGAATGCGAGACATCAACCATGTCAATGCGCGGCACCATGACCTCTCGAACGATCGTGTCGCCGAACTCGATAACCGAGTGAATGAAGTTGCGCTCATCAGACGCAATGGCCGCGTCCTCGTGAGCGACGTCAGCCATTGCCAAGATCTCCGATTCGGTGACTCGATGGGTCTGGTCCGTCGATCCAAAGAGATGCATGACCCCGTGCGCGATTGCGAGCAGGAGTGAGGAGATCCACTTGATGGGCCAGAACTTCAAGAGCGAACTGACCACGGGCGCCGCCACGAGCGCGGCGGTGTCGGGGTGCTGGACCGCCAAGTTTTTCGGTATCGCTTCGAAGATGACAAAGATGACAACTACTTCGCTGACGGTGGCGACGATGACGCCCGCCGCGCCGAAGAGTCGTTCGGCGAGGACACCGACCATCGTCGCCGAGATCAATTGACACATCAACACGAGCAACAACAAAGGGTTGAGGAACCGCTCAGGAGCGTCGGCCAGCATCACCAGCGCCGTAGAACCTCGCCGTTCCTGCTCTTTCAACGAGCGCGACCGCGACTTGCTCATACGCACCAGCGCCGTTTCGGCCATCGCGAAGAAACCCGACAACACGAGCAGTACCAAGACAACCAGCGCAATGTACGTTTCGCCCGACGTCCACGCCGCCGCGATCACGACCCACTCACTTGGTAGTGGCGCTTGAGCAGTTCACGCTCACGCGCCTCCATGCGCTCGGCTTCGTCGTCCACCATGTGAT
>JABBNY010000025.1:6366-19940 GCA_019352095.1 Acidobacteriota bacterium | reverse complement strand
CTCTATTCACCCAACGCCATGGCGTTCGACGAGATGACGGTGAAAAGACTCGAAGTGCGCCTTGCCAATGAGCGCTGTTGCGTAGCCCGCGTCATGAAGGTTCTCTGCGACACTGGGTGCGGTCACGGCCAGAGGCACGCCGTTCATCCATGCGCCGTGCATAGACGGATACTGCCCCGTGAGCATCGAAGCTCGCGACGGCATGCAGACCACCGACGTTGGCTGACAACGTTCGTAGCGAATGCCTTCGAGTGCGAGCGCGTCGAGAACGGGAGTACGAGAGAGAAATCCTCCATTCACCCCGATCGTGTCGTATCGCTGTTGATCTGTCGTGATGAATAGAATCTTTCGCCCCACCAATTACACCTCTGTTCCTATTTCGACATCTCCGCGTGGCGCTTGATCTCCTCGAGGGCTTCCGCCGTCGCCCCCGCGATGATGAGGGCGAGTGCGTCAGGTTCAGCGGTTGTCGAATAGACACACAGCGTGTCGTTCGTACCAAGGGCAATCACGTCAATAGTTCCTAGATGAAATGTATACAACGGAGCGGTGATTCGGTACGCAAATCTGCGAAGAATCGGGTCGACGGCAAGAATCTTCTCAGGAATCTCCATCCCGTTCTTGGTTTTAAGCACTCGGGTCGTGCCCTCCACCGTGCATGACTCAACGCCAGGGAACCAGTCGGGAATTGCCTTAGGGTCCTTGATGATGTCCCACACAACGTCGGCCGCGGCCGCGATACGAAGTTCGTGTCGAAGTGACGCCACGATGCTCCCCTCTGCTCGGTTTACGACAACCTAGTGCGTACGCCTAAGGTCGATATGTGCAGTCATTGCTGGCCATCGACCTACCACTCGGCCCCGAGTTGGAAGAGGCCATTCGAGACTGCGTGAGCAAGCGCTTACCCTTTTGCGTGCTGGACCAGAGAATCTCTGCCTCTCGCCGCCACGGCGAGTTGTCGCTGCTTGGTGCGACGGCTGTTCTCGACCGCGACGGTCGTCACGTGGTGCGCTCGGGTCGAGAAGTGGATGACGAGATCGGTCTGGTGATGCTCACGTCTGGTTCAAGTGGCACGCCCAAAGCGGCCGAGTTGACGTGGGGGGCATTGGAGGCGAGCGCGGTACTCACCCAGGCAACGCTGAGGGGCGAAAATCCACCGGTGTGGTACCCGTGTCTTCCTGCGAACCACATTGGTGGCCTTGCGGTACTGCTGCGCGCGATCTTCGATGATGCAACCCTAATTTGGGGAGCGCCCGGCGAGCTCGATCGAGCGCCATCGCTCGGGGCGACGCACGTGGCGGTCGTGAGAACGCAGTTGGCGAGGTTCGATCTAAGCGGCTTCTCGAAAGTCCTGGTGGGGGGCGCCAGACCGCCCGACACCCGCGATGTCAACGTCATTGCAACATGGGGCATGACCGAAACCGGCTCGGGCGTCGTCTATGACGGCTACCCCCTTCCCGGCGTCGACGTCGCAAGCACCAATGGAGAAATCATCCTGCGAAGTCCAACCCTCTTTCGCTCTTATCGAAGCGCCCCACGACCGCTCGTCAGTGGACCCGACGGACGCAACGACTGGTTCCCCACGGGCGACGCGGGCAGCGTCCACGACGGCAGGGTCTCGGTACGTGGTCGCCTCGGCTACGTCATCAACACCGGCGGAGAGAAGTTGTGGCCCGAAGACCTTGAGGCGGTCCTTTCGGTCATCGAGGGGATTCGCGATGTCGCCGTGACGAGTCTCGCTGACCCGGAGTGGGGAGAAAAGGTCGTGGCGCTCGTCGTTAGTGACGAGAACATAGACGACGAGCTCATCCGTACTCGAGCAAACGACCACATCGGCCCGTGGGCTAAACCCAAGGTGATTCGCCACGTGCGCGACATCCCTCGCACGAGCAACGGAAAGATTCGCCGAGGCGAACTCCCCGATCTCGCCTAACCAACGCCCCCCGAGGGTTGCGTGGTCGTGCCACCATCGACGACGAATGTCTGACCAGTGATCCACGATGCGCCATCGCTCATCAAAAAGAGTGCCATGGCCGCGATATCACTCGCCTCGCCCAATCGCCCTAGGGGGATGTGAGCGCGCAGCGCTACTTCGTTCGCCTCCCAGATCCCTCTCGCGAGCTCAGTGCGCACCAGTCCTGGTGCAATGGCGTTCACCCGAACCCGAGGCGACAACTCCCACGCGAATTGCTTGGTGAGGTGACTCACTGCGGCTTTGGTGGCGTTGTACCACCCAATGCCGGGCTCGGGCGCCAGTCCACCAATTGACGAGATGTTCACGACAACGCCCCCGTGTTCAGCCATCCACTGATGCCACGCGGCTGAGGTGTGGGTAACGATTGAGGCCTGGTTCACTTCGTAGGTCTTTTGCATCCGAGCGTCGTCGATGTCGACCAGTGGTCCGAAATATGGATTCGTGCCGGCGTTGTTGACCAGGACGTCCAGGCGACCAAATCGGTCGATCGCGCTCGCGACCGACCGAGCGGCATCCTGGCGCGAGCCTACGTGCGCCACCAAGGTGTGCACACTCTTGACGTCACGAAACTCGACTAGTGCTCGCGCTAAATTCTGCTCGCTGCGAGAAGTGATGAGTACCCGTCCGCCCGAAGCGACGATTCCTTGAGCGATGGCGAGTCCTATGCCACGGCTCGCGCCCGTGACGAGCGCTACTCGACCTTCAAGATCGATGTCACCACTCGACACGGGCTCTGCGACCACCGATGATTACTTCGTTGCACTATTTCGTCGCGCCACCGAATCAACCGTGACCGCGGCGAGCAACACGATGCCCGTCACGACGTACTGGGTCGATGCGCTCATGCTCAGCAACGCCATACCGTTGTAAATCGTCGCGATGATGAGCCCACCCACCACGGCGTGGATCATCTTTCCGCGCCCGCCGAAAAGGCTGGTGCCACCAATGACGGCCGCGGCGATTGCGTACAAAGTCAACGTGCTCGGTGGACCATCGTTCACTCCATTGAGTTGCGAGACGTACAGCAATCCACCGATACCACCTGTGACCCCGGTGAGCACGAAGGCGAGCAATCGATAACGGTTCACCCTCACACCCGCGCGACGCACCGCCTCGCTGTTACCACCGATGGCGTTAATGTAACGACCCGCCTTGGTCCTGGTGAGAATGAAGGTACCGGCGACCAGCACCCCGATGTCAATTGGGATGGCGAACGGCATGCCACGAAGCACGATAAACGTACCGCGGTTGGCGTCGAAGATCTTTGCGAGAATCAAACCCACCGCGACGAGCAGCACAACTTTGACGACCACGTAGGTGAGTGGCTCGGTCACGAGGCCGCTCGCACGGCGGTTGATATCCCTCTTGATGATGCGGTAACACATAATCGCGACACCCTCAATCGCCAATATCCACGTCCACAGCGGAGTGAGGTTCCCGTACACCAGGTTGTAGAGGACCTTCTCGTGCACGGGAATGGTCCCGCCGGTGCCCTGGGAGTCAACGATGTAGATCAACACACCCTGGAAAGCGAGGAAGCCCGCCAAGGTCACAATGAATGAGGGAACGTTCAGCCTCACCACGATCATCCCGTAGAGGGCCCCGATGAGAGTGACGACGAGAATACCTGCGGGCAAGGCTAAGAACCACGACCAGTGGAACTGTGGATCGACCAAGATGACCGCGACTGCACCACCTAACACCGAGGTGATGCCGATCGACAAGTCAATCTCACCAAGGAGGAGCACCCAGATCTCAGCCATTCCGAGCAGGATGAAGATCGTTGCCTGCACGAAGAGGTTGACGAGATTTCCCGACGACAGGAATGCGGCGTTTCGAATCTGAAAATAGGTAACCAGCAATAAGAGACCGACCACAACCGGCACCATGCCGCTGTCGCCTTGACGCAGGCTCTTGTACACGGTCCCGATCAGATTGGATGCTGATTTAGGGTCCTCGTTCGATACGTGAAGTGTCGGGTCTTCGACATTAGGGGCAGACAAGGGATGACTACCTTTCGATTAAGAGCTTGGAGCAAGCGTTGTGGGGACTCGACTGGAATGTCCAGTCGTGATGAGTTCTACGGCACTGTTCGTGTCGTAATCAGAAATGGGACCATTGCTGACGAGGCTTCCCAAGTGCATGACGGCAATGCGGTCTGCAACGCTGAAGACGTCATTGAGGTTGTGAGAAATTACGAGCACGGCGATCCCTCGCGATGAAAGCGTTCGAATCAGTTCGAGCACCTGCCTGGTCTGCGACACACCGAGGGCTGCAGTTGGCTCGTCGAGAATCACCAGTCGTGAATCACGCATAACAGCGCGCGCTACGGCAATTGCCTGTCGCTGACCACCCGAGAGGGATGCGACGAGTTGGCGAACAGACTTGACGGTCGACACCGAGAGATCCTTCAGGAGTTGGTTGGTCGCCAACTCCATCTTGATCTCATCGAGCGCGCCGAACTTAGTCTCTTCGCGACCGAGGTACATGTTCTGAACGATGTCGAGGTTGTCACAGAGGGCGAGGTCCTGGTACACGGTGGCTATGCCAAGTGCGGCAGCGCCTCGCGGCGAGTGATTGTGGACTTCCTCGCCCTTCCAGAAGATCTTTCCCTCCGAGGGAGGCCAGATTCCAGAGATGGTCTTAATGAGTACTGACTTACCGGCCCCGTTGTCGCCAATGAGCGCGGTGACCTGGCCGTCAGGTACATCGAGATTGACGCCCTGTATAGCCTGCACGGGGCCGAAATTCTTCGACACGCCGCGCAGGCTCAACAAGGGCACTGAAGATGACGCCACCCCCGAGCCGCTTTGCTCGGAAGGTCCCTTGGGGGACGCTGAGAGGTTGGGCGATTCGGGGGTGGTATCCATGGCTTCTACCGACTACTTGATGCCGTAGGTCTTGCAGTCCTGCGCGTAGGTCGGCTGAGTCGAGCCAGCAACCGTCGGCGCAGAGTTGGTGCACAGGTCCGAGGCCTTGATGACCTTGTCCGCGATGACGGTCTTTTGGACCGTGGCTGCGGTGACCCATGTGGCGGTCAACAGGACTGAAGGAACCTTCTTGAGGCTGCTAATCAGCGCCGACGAGTCCGTTGACGTGCCGTTCACGAGACTCGCGGGTGGCTTGACGCCAGCGCGCAGGTATATGGCCAACGCCGCGGCTGCCTGGGCTTCGAGCCAGATGGGCTTGTAGACGGTGCCACACTGGTATCCAGCGATGATGTTCTGGAAACCGAGCAACGTGGCGTCTTGACCAGTGAACGGCATGGTCTTGGGCGCCAGACCCTTGCTCTGCAGGTAGGCAATGATCGGTGCGGCGTTCTCGTCGTTAGGCGTCACGACCGCGTTGATCTTCGGGTTCGCCGTGTAGGCGCCCTGGAAGTCGGTCAATGCGACCGTGGGTGTCCAGGTGCCAGTGTTCTCGTTTACGACGTTGCCAGCGGCGCTTGTGTAGCCAGCCTTCGCGAGCACGGCGTTGTACCCCTGGGCGAACAACGTCGCGTTGTTGTCAGTAGGTGCGCCCTTCATCACGTAGACGAGCGGGCTCTTCACACCCCACGCGGTGATGCAACTGGTCAAGCCGGTGCCGATCAATGTACCGACCGCCACGTTGTTGAAGCTGACGTAGTAGCTACGCGCTCCACCGAGTGTCAGACGGTCGTAGTCGATGACTTTGACACCACGAGCCTTGGCGTAGGCCTCGATGACAGCACCCGTAGTCGAGTCCAGCGCGTCGAGCAGGATCACCTTGGCGCCCTTGGCGATTGCCGCCTGAGCGTCGGTGTACTGGGTCGTGTCACTTCCCTGAGCGTTTTGAATCGAGAACTGGCTCGTCTTCAAACCGGCAGCGAGAAATGCCTTCCTCAAATACGGAGCGTCGAACTCCGTGTATCGCGCTGATGACACTGTGTCAGGCAAGATCACAGCAATGCTGCCCTTGCCCTTGGCCACAATCTTCTTCAGGTACTTCATCGTCGAGAACTTCGTATTGAACGTCGCATTCGACACGGTAGGTGTTCCTGCGGAACTCACGTCTGGCAACATTGCGACGACAAAACTGCCGACCAATGCCACAGACGCGAGCGCCTTAGCTGTCTTGAACTTCATATCCCCAACCCTTCTTGTGGAATCCTAAGATTCCGGTAGTTATTGTCAACTTCGTGAACATCATGTGAAGATAATGCTCAGTCGCCGAAGTTAGCACGAAGCAGGCACACAAATCACTTCGTCGTCGGGCTGTAATGAAGTCCAGCGCGAGGAGGGGTACCAATCTTCGTACAGTTTGAACCCTCGAGTGACGACGGCGAATGTTGGTACGTACCATTAGGTACAAAGTGCTCGCGCAACAACGTGCATTGCGTAGAAACGTTTCTCGTCGGGGTCCGGTCCTGATCGAGGTGCGATGATCAACGGCGCCAACGTCATGAAGGGTTACTTAACTTTCGAGACGCGCAGGTGGCGACTCGAGCGCACTTCGCGACTGAGGGCCGCTACAAGAAGGCCAGCACCCTCTCCATGGTCTCCATGATCGCGACGGTTTCATCAAGAGGCATGACCGTGCTTTCGAGCAGTCCAGCATCAATGCACCGCGCCACTTCGATTGCCTGATGATGGAGACCTCGACCCTCTCGTGAGAACTCGAATCGCGATTCTTCGCCGCTTCGCTGGATGAGGCGAAACGATGTGGGTGCGTAGAAGTCTCCATCGATCTCAATGCGCGCCTTCACGCCGGTAATGCACGCCCGGGTCGCGGTTCGTGCATGTGAGGTGCACGTCAACACCGCTTGGGCGCCGCTTTCGTAGCCAAAGAGCATCGAGGTTTGTCCGTCGACGCCAGTAAATGCTGGATCGACCATGGCCGCAATCCGATCAGGGCGACCGAGGATCATCGAAGCGAGCGACACGGGATAGACCCCGAGATCCAGCAACGCGCCGCCGCCAAGCTCTGGCGCGAAGAGGCGTGAAGTGGGGTCGGGCTCAAACCACTTCCCGTGGTCGGCTTCAATCACGACGATCTCACCCAACTCGCCGTTCGCAATCATCTCTCGTATCGCAACGACGTGGGGCAGAAAACGGGTCCACATCGCCTCCATCATGAAGAGCTTCCGTTCCCGGGCGACTTGCACTAATTCGCGAGCCTGGGCGGCGTTCATCGTAAAGGCCTTCTCTACGAGCACAGGCTTGGAGTGCTCGAGGGCGAGCATCGCGTTGTCGTAGTGCATCGGGTGTGGGGTGGCAACGTAGATCACATCGACCTCGGGGTTTGCGACCAACTCCTCGTACGCGGGGTGTCGATGCGCCACGCCAAACTCGTTGGCGAATCTGTCCGCCGATGACTGCGAGCGTGAACCCACGGCAACGATCTCCGCCTCGTCGATAAGTCGAAGGTCGCTCGCGAACGTGTGCGCAATGCGACCCGTGCCAAGAATTCCCCATCGAAGTGGCTTCATCATCGTGTTCTCCTCTTAGTTCGGCAGAAGTGGTCGCATCACCCAGAGTAGCCATGGTGCCCATCGTCCTCTTTCGCGCGAATGTCCACCATTCTCGAGCGATCTATTCGAGAGGCGTACTAGAAACATGACATGACACCACGAATGTCCCCTCGCAAGACCGATCGATTGACGCTCCGCGCACCGCTACGGAGTGACCTCGACGACCTCGCCGTCATCTATGCGAACGAGGGCGTGAATCGCTACCTCTACTCACAGCCGCGCAATCGTGAACAGACTCGCGCACTGCTCGAGAAGCGAATTGCCCAAACACCAGACGCGAGCGGCGACAATGTCTTGTTCATCGTCGCTGTCTTCAACGAAACCAACCGAGTCATTGGTGACTTCATGCTCAGGTGGGGTGACAACGAGCACCGCCAAGGTGAAATCGGCGGTTCGCTGCACCCTGACTTCCACGGCAGGGGTATCGCCTCGGAGGTCTACCGCGAACTGCTCGAGGTCGGCTTCATCGACTACGACTTGCACAGAATCGTCGGACGATGCGATGGACGAAACCGCGCATCGATTCGCTCGTTGGAGAAGGTCGGGTTGCGTCAAGAAGCACACCTCGTTGAGAATGAATTCGTCAAGGGCGAATGGACGGATGAGGTCATCCTCGCCATCCTTCAAGACACGTGGCGACAACGGACGACTGGCGACACTAAGGGACAACGCCCCTAGTGTCATCTCGTGCCCTTGCTTCGTGACATAAAAGACCACCTCGGCTCGCTGTACTTGAGCGACCACGCGGACAACCCGGTCAAGTGGTGGGTGTGGGGTGACGACGCATTCGATGAAGCCAGGCGGCGCGATGTACCCGTCTTCTTGAGTGTTGGGTATGCGGCATGCCATTGGTGTCACGTCATGGCTCATGAATCCTTCGAGAACCCTGAGATAGCGCGCCTCCTCAACGACTCCTTCGTCTCGATCAAGGTCGATCGTGAAGAGCGCCCTGACGTCGACGCGCTCTACATGGCCGCTACCCAACTCGTCAGTGGTCACGGCGGCTGGCCGATGTCGGTGTTCATGGACGCTGGTGGTCGCCCCTTCATGGCGGGGACCTACTACCCTCCCACGGACCGCCACGGACAAGTGGGCTTCGAGCGTTTGTTGCGCGCAATGGATGATGCGTGGCACACACAACGAGAAGCGGTCAACGCACAAGCCCACGAGCTCCACGATGCGCTGACACGCGAGGTCAACTTTATCGACCACTTGGCGCCTCACGGCACGCCACTCGAACTCAACGACGCGCGACGCGCGTTGCGTCAAGATTTAGTCGAGCGCCTCGACGCTCGCGGGGGGTTTGGTGGTGCGCCGAAATTCCCCCGCCCGAGCTACGTCGAAGCGCTGCTCGAATTCAATGACGATGAAGCGGTCAACGCCGTGACCCTCACCCTCGACGCGATGTCGCGCCAAGGCCTGTACGACCATCTCTACGGCGGCTTCGCGCGGTACAGCGTCGACAGCGAATGGCACGTGCCCCATTTTGAGAAGATGCTCAGCGATCAGGCACTTCTAGCGCGCGCCTTCTTGCGCGCGGCGCGCGCGTACGAGCAGCAACCACAGTGGCGCGACGTGGCCCTCGACACGCTGCGCTTCGTCCTTCGAAACTTGCGCGTGGACACCGGATACGCCTCGTCGCTCGACGCCGACGCGGGCGGGGTTGAGGGTTCGCATGTGACCTGGACGCCGGATGAAGTGCGGTTCGCGCTCGAACGACACGGCGAACAGGCCAAACTCGACACAGTCCTCAAGCGTTGGCGCATAACGTCGCCGGGACTCTTCGAATCCCGCTCCATCCCGCGCTTGGCCGACGGCGCCCCGTTTGTCACTCCGCGCGAACTCGTCGGCGCCCTCGAGGCACTCCGGGTCCACAGGGCGCTTCGGGTACAACCCGCGCGCGACGAAAAGGTCGTACTCGAGTGGAACGCAATGCTTGCATCCTCGCTGTTGATGAGTGGCGAGCGAGAGCTCGAGAGCGAAGCCCTCGCGCTGCTCGGAGCGCTGCAACGTTCGCACTTCGTTGATGGCTGGTGGTGGCGCACGCAATATCAACACGCGTACGCGACCTCGGCCGACCTGGCGTGGCTCGTTGACGCCTACGTCGACGCGTTCGAACTCACGGGCGATGACGTGTGGCTCGCTAACGCGAAGGACGTTGCGGGGTACCTCCTGTCGCACTACTGGGATGGAGCGCTACCCCGTCTCGATCGACCAGACGAGGGGGCGGGGTTGTTCAGTCAATGTGACCTCGTCACCGACCTGCCCTCACGCTCCAAGGAGATCTTCGACGGCGCTACACCATCGAGTCACGCGGTGGCGTGCCGCGCTTTGGCGCGCCTGGCCTTGTGCGACGATGATCGCCAACTCCTCAGTGTGGCGCGTCGCCTGGTCGACCTAGGGGCATCGCTCATCGCGACACACCCGAGCGCGGTGCCCGACCTCGTCGATGCCGCAGGTTTTGCCTACGAGGGGAACGAGGTGGTCGTACCGGGCGATTCGAACCAGTTGTCAAACCACGTACGATTGATGTACATGACACGCAGCGTGCTCGTTACCGGAACCGGCTCGTCGCCATTGCTGGAGAATCGAATTCCCGGCTTCGCCTACGTCTGCAAGAGATCGGTCTGTCGGCTGCCCGTTGACTCCATTGAGGCCTTGGACGCGGAATTATCAACACTACGGACCAATGGCACTCTTTAGTCGCGATCCCGCCGCGAAGGCCATCAAGCGAATGGTCGAGCGAATGCCCCAGCGCTCGAGTGTCGACCTCTCGCCAGGTTCGACGGTCTTTGGACTCGTGCTCGGCTCGACCAACGAGACCACCACCGTGGTCGACCTCGCCTCGCAGACAATCGTGCGCTGGCGCATCCCGTGGCCCGAAGACTTCGTCACCGACCTTGCGGTCTTTGACGTCGTCGAGGGTCAACTCGCCTTTGATATCGAGCGCAACGACCTCGCTCAACCCGAAGCGGTGACGCTGGCTGAGCTTCCGCGGCGATTGGGTTCGTACCACGGTCGACGAGTTCGTAAATGGCTCGAGCAGTTGGCAAGCCCCGCTGACGGTCCTCTCTTCGGCTTTCGCGGACCGAGCGCTCCCTACTGGGAATTCCGCGGCGAACGGCCCAGTGTCGCCCTCATCGCCGCCGATCGGGGACCACAACTACTTCGACGTAGCGACGATGGCTCAACCTGGGTGCGCTTTGGGTGGTTCGGCGACGACGTGTGGCTACTCTGCGAAGACGCGCACGCCATTCGCACCATGGAAGCGACGAGACGCACATCACTCGCGGGCAAAGACCTCGCGACTTCACTCGGGTTTCGTCCCACGTACGTGCTGACGACGCTCTCTCAGCCCATTGATGGTCACTGCTACAAGAGCTGTACCGGTCTGCTCCCACGGGGCTAGCCCCAGCGAGCACCGAAGGACTACTTGGGCAGTTTCCCCGACGCCAGTGCTTCTGCCATGGCCCACCCAAACACAATGAGCCTTTGGCCCTGGCCAGGTTCAATCGATTCGAAGAACACGTCAACACCCTCGGGCACCGGGGCCTTGGACACGCTGTAGTCGAGACCTCCAACGGGTCCGGGGCTCATCGACATGACAAAGGTGTGGTCGTCAATCGCCTTCTCTGAGCCAAAGCGCTTGGCCAAACGTCGCCCCCACGCCCGGTCCTCGCCGGTTGGCTTGTAGCCGAGGCGCGGCACCACGTCCTCGAGACCGGCGAACGCACGAAATCCGTCGGGCGTCGTGAGTCGCGAGCCGAGTAGTACGTCCTCGTCGGGAAAAGCCAGCAATGCGCGACGAAACTGATCGTGCAGAATCGCCTTGAGGGTGTGATCGGACTTGGCATTTCGATCTACGAGCAAGAGTCCGACGAGCAACGATGGTGTGCCACCAATACGCTCGAGTGTGCAGAAGGAATAACCACGCAATTTGCT
This sequence comes from Acidobacteriota bacterium, assembly GCA_019352095.1. Taxonomy (GTDB): domain Bacteria; phylum Actinomycetota; class Acidimicrobiia; order Acidimicrobiales; family RAAP-2; genus RAAP-2. The sequence goes on along the minus strand of JABBNY010000025.1, from coordinate 8,532 downwards.
GCCTTCGCGTGCGTGAGTGACCAGCACCCACTCTTCTCGCTGCTTGGACAAGAATCCGATGTCAAAACACGGTTCGCGGTCTACGCAGAGATCTGCCATCTCGGCTAATTCTGCGTCGCTGAGGGCGGTGGTGTCCTTCGTTGTGACGATCATTGCCATAGGCAATCATTCTACGGGAGTTTCGCACCCCGCAAAACCGATTAGGCCTTTATCACGTTTCGACCGAACTCCGAGCGCAGATCGGCCACCACGCTAGCGATGTTCACGTTGAAATCTGGCCCTAATTTAAAGGCCTTACCATCGGCCCCCGTTTCGACGATCACCGGTGAAGGGCCGGGATAGCGCGCAAGGATGTCGCGAAGTGCGGCAATAGAGCTGGACGTCAAATCTTCGGGTCGCAGCATAAGTCGCAGTTCATCAAGGCCACGGTCCAGTTTCAACAGTTCGACCTCCAGCGCACTGAAACGCAGCTCCTCATCTCGACTGTCCACACGCACCTTCATCAAGACAATGTTGTCTTTTGAGAGAAAGCCGCTGCATTTCTCGAAATTTCGTGCCGAGAAGTTGATTTCAATGGAGCCACCGAGGTCCTCGAGCACGGTGCGCGCGTACTGCTGGCCCGCCTTGGTCGTTCGAATTTGCACTTCGGAGAGGATACCCCCGATCGTGAAGGCGCGTCCGGCCTTGGACAGCTCTTCACCGCGTTCTCGAATTTCAACCAGCGTGCCATCGGTCTTGGCCGCCAGGGCGTTTTCGACCTCGTAGAGGGGGTGATCAGAGATATAGGTGCCGAGCATCTCGCGTTCGAAGTCGAGTTTCACTGACTTCTCGAATTCCACGTCGCTCAAGGCGATCTCCGTGCCCTCCCAGTCGTTATCGTCTTCGCCCCCACCGAGTGCGGCAAAGAGCGTCGTGATACCCAACGAGAGGTCCTTGCGGCGGCTCAAGGTCACGTCGATGATCTCGTCCACCTTCAAGAGAAACCCCAGACGAGGTACACCGAGCGAATCGAACGCACCGGCCTTGATGAGCGACTCCATCGAGCGTCGATTGAGCACGGCAGGGTCGACCCTTCGCACGAAGTCGTACACGGAGAGATACGCGCCATTCGTTTCGCGCTCGTGCACGATCTTCTCAACGAGTGCGTCGCCAACATTTCGCACGGCCGACATGCCAAAGAGGATGGTGTTCTCTTGTCGAAGACTCGGCGCGTAGTCCCCGAATGATTCGTTGACGTCGGGCACGCCGACCGTGATGCCCATCTGTCGAGCTTCATTGAGGTAGATCGAAGCCTTGTCCTTATCGTCTCGAAACGACGTGAGCAGCGCCGACATGTACTCGACCGGATAGTTGGCTTTGAGCCAGGCGTTCTGGTATGCGATGAGGGCGTATCCATACGCGTGGCTCTTGTTGAATGCGTAGTCTGCGAATGGCTCAATCTTGTTGAAGATCGCTTCGCCAAGTTCGCGACCATATCCTTCTCGCTCAGAACCGTCGACGAATTTTGCTCGTTGCGCCTGGATCATCTCTCGGATCTTCTTCGAACAGGCTTTTCTCAGGTCGTCGGCCTCGGTCATGGAGAACCCCGCGATTTTGGTCGCGACGCGCATGATGTCCTCTTGGTAGATCATCAAGCCGTAGGTCTCACCCAAGATCTCCTCGAGATCAGGGTGGTCATAACTCACCGCCTGTCGATGGTTCTTGCGGTCGGCGTAGTCATTGTGCACGTTCTCGCTCAACGGCCCCGGCCGGTACAACGCCACGAGCGCAGCAATGTCGTCGAAGCTCGTTGGTGCCAACCGGCGCATGAGTTGGCGCATCTTGTCACCCTCGAGTTGGAAGATGCCAATTGAGTTGCCAAGCTTGAGCATCTCGAAGACCTTTTCGTCATCGAGCGCCACACGGTCAATGTCGACGACCTTCGCGTGTCGCCGCTCAATGTGCGCCAAGGCGCGTTCGATGATCGCCAGGTTTCGAAGGCCGAGGAAGTCCATCTTCAGTCGCCCTCGTGCCCGTGGGCGTCAGTGACTTCTCGTTGGAAGAGGCCATGCGGCCCCACAACGTCGACGAGGCCCGTCAAGTGGTCGCGCTGGCCGAACGATTCCAAGCGATCACCAAAGACGTGCTCGGCAGGGTGTCGGTTTTTGCGAGCGACGAGTTCTACTT
>JABBNY010000025.1:0-6356 GCA_019352095.1 Acidobacteriota bacterium | reverse complement strand
ACGGTCAATGTCGACGACCTTCGCGTGTCGCCGCTCTATGTGCGCCAAGGCGCGTTCAATGATCGCCAGGTTTCGAAGACCGAGGAAGTCCATCTTCAACAGACCCAACTTCTCGATAGCCGTCGCTTCATACTGGGTCACAATGGGTGCATCTTCGACGGCCCCGTTCGGCGACGATTTACGCTGCACCGGCACGTAGTCGAGGACCGGGCCCTTGGTGATGACGACGGCGGCGGCGTGGATGCCATCCTGGCGACGCTTGTCGACAAACCCTTTTGCGACGTCCACCGCGTGCTTGACCTCGGGGTCGGTGTCATAGAGGGTCCGCAACTCCCCCGCTTCGGCGTAGCGCGCCTCATAACCGGGCGTCGGCGTAAAGCACGCTTCGAGCGGTAAGTCCTGACCCATGACGAGCGGTGGCATGGCCTTGGCGATCTTGTCGCCCAACTGCGGCGGATACCCGAGGACGCGGGCCGCGTCGCGCACCGCGGCACGGGCTTTGATGGTCGAGAACGTAACGATTTGAGCTACGTGGTCCGAGCCGTAGCGCTCGGCTGCGTATCGGATCATGTCGCCGCGATATCTCTCGTCGAAGTCCATGTCGATATCGGGCATCTGCTTTCGGCCAGGGTTGAGAAAGCGCTCAAAGATCAAGCCGTACCGAATCGGGTCGAGGTCCACAATTCTCAGGCAGTACGCGACACAGCACCCAGCGGCGGATCCTCGTCCCGGTCCGACCCGGATGCCCTTTTCTCTCGCGTGGCGGATCAGGTCCCACACGACGAGGAAGTAGTCAGAGAAGCCCATGTCGGCGACGACGCCGAGTTCGTAGTCAAGACGTTGACGGACCTCGTCGTTCAAGACATCGCCGTATCGTTCACGCGCGCCTTGAAACGCGAGCTCGCGTAACAATCGGTTCGCACCGTCTTTGTGTGTGGCACCTTCGAACTGCGAGGGGATCGGGAATTCTGGCAATGCGTCATTGTCGAACTCGATCGTCACGTCCACACGCTCGGCGATCGCGAGTGTGTTGTCACAGGCGCCGGGCAGGTCACGAAAGAGATAGCGCATCTCAGCCGCGGACTTGAGATAGTGCTGGTCACTGTGAAATCGGAATCGATTGGGGTCAGCCACGAGTGAGCCGGTGCCAATGCACAACAGCGCATCATGCATCTCGGCGTCACTGTGGCGCACGTAGTGCAGGTCGTTGGTGGCGAGCAACGGTGCGTTCAGGTCGCGGGCGATCTGGAGCAATTGCGGATTGGTGCGGATCTGCTCGGGAATGCCGTGGTCCTGCATCTCGATGTAGAAATTGTCTGGGCCGAAGATGGTCTGCAAACGACCCGCGAGCTCGAGCGCCTTGTTGTAGTTGTCCTGCAACAGCGCCTGCAGGACCACCCCGCCCAGGCACCCCGACGTGGCGATGATGCCCTTGGAGTGACGTTCGAGCAGCTCCCAGTCCAGACGCGGCTTGTAGTAGTAACCCTCGAGGAACGCGAGCGACGAGAGCTCGCGCAGGTTGCGGTATCCCTCATTGGACTCTGCGAGCAGCGTGAGGTGGTGATACAACTTCTGACCACCCTCGGTGTCTCCCCCCGTGTCGTCGATCTTGCCGCGGCGCGTCGGGCGGTCGAAGCGTGAATTCGCCGCCATATACGCTTCGAGGCCGATGATGGGGACGATGTCGTGTTTTCGACACGCCTCGTAGAAGTCAATGACGCCATAGAGGTTGCCGTGGTCGGTGATGCCGAGAGCACGTTGTCCGTCGGCCTTCGCCGCCAGTACCAATTCTTCGACGCGCGCCGCGCCGTCGAGCATCGAATATTCAGTGTGGTTGTGGAGGTGAACGAAACTCTCAGCCATCCGCTGACGTGACCCTTTCGAAGATGGTGCGCAAATTACACGCGTGGCATTTTGAACCTAGTACCAGTGTGTCACGCACCGCGGGTCCAACTCAGAGGTACGTACCCGCCCGCGGTTCGCTGGCGCCTGGGTTGAGCGAGCGGTCGCGCATCTTTTCGAGTTGGGCCGCGGCGGCTGCCTGCTGAGCAAAGAGTGAGGCTTGGATGCCATGAAAGAGTCCTTCGAGCCACCCCACGAGTTGTGCCTGGGCGACGCGAAGTTCAGATTCACTGGGTACCTCGGCGCTGAAGGGCATTGACATGCGCGCCAACTCCCCCCCGAGGTCGGGCGAGAGCGCCCCGGACAGCTCTGAGATCGACAATTGGTAGATCTCGCGCAGCCGAGAGCGTCCCGCTTCGTCAAGGGGTGCGCTCCTCGCTTCGTCGAGCAGCGACTTCACCATCGAGCCGATGCGCATCACCTTGGCTGGCTGGCTTATGAAATCAGTGTCCTGGTCCTGGTCGTCAGTTGATTTCGGTGCCTCCTCGCCTGGCGCCAGGACTTCGTCGGGGTTGACCTTCACATTGTCATTGGGTTCTTGTTCCACATACTGAAGTGTGCCAGATTAGACCACCCCCTGTCGCATCCGCGACCAGCAGGGTGCGTCGATAGACTGCGGTTCATGAGGGTCTCAACGCGTGGTGACTACGCCAGCCGGGCGTTGCTGAGCCTGGCGTTGCGTGACGACCTCTCGACGCCAACCTCCGTACGAGACCTCGCAGAACGCACCGGCCTCCCCCAGCCGTATCTGGAGCAGATTCTGCTTAGCCTGAAGGGCGTTGGCCTCGTTCGCTCGAAACGAGGTGTGGGGGGCGGGTACGTACTGGCTCGCCCCGCTGACGCCATCACGCTCGCCGAGATCGTCGCCGCCGTCGACGGACCCATCGTCGCGGGAGACTTTGGTGAACCTCATCGTGAGGGAGCCTGCGACCACGAAGGCCAATGTGTCCTGCTTGGAGTGTGGGCCGATGTTGGCAACCACATGCGCGAGCATCTCGCCAGCTTCACCCTCGCCGACCTGGTGCTCCAGGCCCGTGGCGGCCAACCCGTCAAGCGAACTCACAGCTCTTAGTCCGTTCTTAGTACTTTGGTTGCACAATCTTTAAAGGCTTGAACTAACTTTTTCAACGTGGTAAATTATTAATGCGTCCATAGGAGAAATACCCGCTAGGACGGCTTCACCGCACGTTGTCTAAGGAGAACTAGTGAGCACAGCCCCCCGCCGTTCCGCTGTAAATACCAATGACATGCTGGGTTTGCTCATGCGTGACTTGGATCGTTATCCGATGCCCAACTATGACGAGCAGGTCGAATTGTCCAAGCGCGTCACCGCCGGTGACGAAGAAGCCAAGAAGCAGATGGTCGCGGCCAACCTGCGACTGGTGCTGCACTGGGCCCGTCGCTACCAGGACCGAGGCGTCGAGATGGTCGACCTCGTCCAAGAGGGCACATTTGGGCTCTTGCGAGCAGTCGAGAAGTTCGACTGGGAACGGGGCTTCAAATTCTCGACCTACGCCACCTGGTGGATTCGCCAGGCCCTCCAACGCGCTGTCCAACAGCACGGACGTACAATTCGCATCCCGCTCGAAGTGGGTGAGCAATTGCAACGACTCGAGGCGACGACCGCCGAGTTGACCTCGATCTTTGGTCGTAAGCCAACCGACGAAGAGCTCACCGAAGCCACCGGCATGACCAAGTCAGTTCGTGAGGGACTTAAGGGGCTCGCTGGCGTCACCGCCAGCCTCGACCAGCCCGCCTCGTCGGACTCGGCGACCACCCTGGGCGACTTGGTCGCACCAAGTCAGCAGGACTGGGTTGGCGAGATCGAACAGACCATGATGGACGAGCAACTCCACGGTGCGTTGTTGAAGTTGAACGAACTCCAACGTGAGGTGCTGACCCACCGTTTCGGTCTCAATGGCGCGACACCCCTTTCCCTGCAGGCCACGGCTTCGAAGATGGATATCGGCGTGCGACGCGTGCGCCGGGCCGAGGAAGAGGCGCTGGAACTCCTGCGAGGTGACACTGCGGTGCTGGCAACGCGAGAGAACGCTTAAAACTCGAAATCCTCTGGTACGAGCGGTGCCAGGTCAGCGGGCAGTGGCACATTGGTGACGAGCCACTCATCACTGCGAGGGTGCGCGAAGGCGAGGGTCGTCGAGTGCAAGAAGAACCGGTCTTCGGGCAGGCGTCGTTCTCGTCGATGCCCATAGCGCGGGTCGTTCACCACCGGATGGCCAATGGTCGCCATGTGCACACGGATCTGATGAGTGCGACCCGTATCGAGTTGAAGGCGCAAGAGGGTCATGGCGTTGGGTTTATCGATGCGACAGAGCACTTCGTAGCCGGTGCGCGCGGGGCGCCCGTCGGCGCGAACCGTCATCATCGTCGGCGTGCGCGTCGAACGCCCAATCGGTGCGTCGACGACGCCCCGCTCTTCACTCACGTGACCTTCAACCATGCCCAAATACGTTCGCTCCATGAGTCGCTCCGCCAATTGCGCACTCAGATTCAAGAACCCCTCAGGCGTCTTTGCGACGACCAACAATCCTGAGGTCCCCTTGTCGAGCCGATGCACTATGCCGGGCCGCAACGGGTCACAGAGCCCCTCGCTGCTCAGCTCTTGGATCTGGGGGTAGAGCGCGAGCAGCCCCGCGACCAGTGTCCCGGTGCGCTGACCCGCGCCAGGGTGCACGACCTGTCCTGGAGCTTTGTTGATAACGGCGAAATCGGGATCATCGAGGACCACATCCACAATGACCGACGGGTCGGGGTGAACAACCCCGCTGTCGCGAGCGGGCAATAGCGCCACCAGGTGCTGACCCTCTTCGATGATGACCGACGACTTCACGATCACCTTGGCGTCAAGGGTAACGCCCCCACTGGCCAACATGGCACTCGCCTCAGAGCGAGAGAGTCCCGTCAGCATCGACAGTACCCGATCAATACGAATATTTCGAAGTGAGCTCGGTACGACCAGATCCAGGGTCTCTCCGTCGAACGCCTCTGGGGGTGGGGTCTCGGTCATCGTGTCAACAGCCGATCGCCGCGCAGTGCGGCAATGAACAGCACCACAAAGCCACACGTAATCGAGACATCGGCGAGGTTGAAGACGGGAAATGAACCCAAGGATATGAAGTCGGTCACCCGATGAGGCGTTGACAACAAGCGATCAGCCAGGTTGGCGACCCCGCCGCCCAGCAAGAGCCCAAAACCCACGGCGGGTGCACCGGAATTGGCCCGAAGGCCCACCACCACCACGACAGCAGCGATGATGGCGGTGAGGATGGAGGTCACAAGCGGTCCCGACTGATTGATGGAAAATGAAATGCCCGAATTGAACTGCAGTCGCAGCCACGCAGCCCCAAACAAGTGGATGCTGTGCATTACCAGCGTATGGCGAGCCCACGCTTTGGTGACTGCGTCAAGGGCAATGACCACGAGGGCCACCACGATGACGGTGAAATTGACGCGCTGCGCTAGACGCTTGCGCGACACGACACGCAGGTGAAGACCGGCAACTGCGCGAGCAAGCGAGGCTTGGAGATGGGCTCGTAGCACTCGTCACATCGTCCATAACTGCCTTCATCGATGCGCGCGAGCGCCACGTCGATCTCGTCGACCTTCAGTCGCAGTGCGGCCGCAAAATCCTTCAACTGGTCACGTTGGATGTCTGAGGCGACGCTTGAACCGTCTTCGTCGTCGTACTCGAGTCGCTCGCGGTCCACCAACATCTCATTTGCTTCAGACTCGCTGATCGCGATCTGGCTCGAGGTGGCGTCGCGTGCCTCCAAGAGAAGCGTGCGCAGCTCAGCAAGGAACTCAGGGTCGTTTCCATACGGCTTGGAGTGCATCTTTCGCTCGAGCACTTCGAGGCGCTTTCGCTCCTCGGCCTCTCGTCGTTCGTGACGCTTCAACTCTTCAAGGTTTCGACGCTCGATCTCGCGCTGCTTGCGCTGCTTCTCGGCTTCGATGGCCTTGCGCTTGGCCTCGACCTCGCGCTGCTTCTTCGCCTCGGCGGCGGCCTTCTCTCGCGCCTTTCGCTGGGACTCGCGCTCCTTCGCTGCTGCTTTGGCCTTGGCCTCTCGTTCGCGCGCCACTCTTGCGGCGGCGGCGGCCTTGGCTTTCTCCGCGGCGGCCTTGGCTTTGGCGGCGGCCTTGGCTTTGGCTTCACGCTCCTTTTGAGCTTTGACGGCGGCTAACGCCTTGGCCTTGGCGGCAGCCGTTTTGGCGGCGGCGGCAGCTTTCTGCTCTGGGGTTGGGGCGAGCGACTTCTTCGCTACGGCCTTGGCCGGAGCTTTTTTCGCGGGTGCCTTCTTTGCGGGGGACTTTGCGGCGGGTGCCTTCTTTGCGGTCTTGTTCGCGACGACTTTCTTGGCCGGAGCCGATTTCTTGCTGGGGGATTTTGTTGCGGGTGCTTTTGTTGCGGGGGACTTCGTACTCGTGCTCTTGAC
>JABBNY010000271.1:912-3144 GCA_019352095.1 Acidobacteriota bacterium | reverse complement strand
CGTTGGTGAACATCCACAATTGCGGCGGACTTCCGAGCCTCTTGAGTTCCGACTCCCAGGTGGCGACTTCGACCGCGCGAGCCTCATTGAAGTCGATGCGCGCCAAGTACTTCTGCGCCGGCGACTGGGCGGCCTTGAGTGCGGCCACCTCGACCGCCTTGTCCTTGGCGATGGCGATATTGAACTTCTGGTTGATCATGAAGAGATTGTGCTTGTAGAGGCGCTGGGCCGCTTGGAACGCCTGCTGGGGCGTCAGTGCGTCGTGGGCGGAGACAACCGCGGACGTGCCAAGGGTCAACGCGGCCACCATCACCGTCACCAGCGCCACTCGATTAGCCAGCCGTTTCACTGAAATCTCCCCATTGCTGGGGACAATTCTAATCGGGGGACCATAGAAAACGCTGTGAAGACGGTCCGGGATTGTTGAGAATTCGGTGACAACTTGGCGGTACTTTTCCCACGGGGTCCGAACGGCCGGTACGCTCCTCCTATGGTATTTCTCTCATGACCACGGTATTGATTGTCGACGACGAATCGGGGGTCCGCGATCTACTGAGCGACGCGTTGCGCTTCGCCGGGTACGACACCGAGGTGGCTAGTCAAGGCCGCGAGGCCCTGGAACTTTTCCGGCTAAAGCGCATCGACCTGTGCGTGGTGGACATCAACATGCCAACGATGGACGGCTTCGAGTTCCTCGAGATCGTGCGCAAGTCCGACCCGACCACGCCGGTGCTCCTGTTGTCGGCGCGCGACTCGTCCGATGACATCGCGCGAGGGCTGCGCTACGGCGCGGACGACTACGTGCGCAAGCCCTTCAGCGTGGAGGAGTTGCTGCTGCGCGTCGGCGCCATCCTGCGACGCACCCAGGGGACCGACGCCGACGTGCTCACCTACGCCTGCGGCCCGCTCACGATGGACATCGACCGCCATGAGGTGAGCTACGACGGCGAGGCCATCGAGCTCTCGGCCACCGAGTTCCGACTCCTCGAGATGTTGATCGGTCGCCTGGGACGCCTCGTCACGCGCGAGCAGTTGCTGCGCGACATCTGGGGCATGGACTTCGAGACCGAGACGACGGTCGTGGACACCTACATCTCATACTTGCGCCGCAAGGTCCACCGTGACAACTTCACGCCGATCACCACCGTTCGCGGCGTCGGCTTCAAGATGATCGAGCCGACGACGACCACGTGAAACTGTCGGTTCGCCTGACAATCCTTCTCGTCACGTTGACCGTGGTGATGGCCTTCGTGGTCGGATGGTTCGCGGTGAGCTACTCCACCGCGTCGCAGTACAAGGTGATCGACGCCGAGATCAACGCAGTGATCTCGGCCGGTGCGGGCCACCCCGTCAACGCGGTCAGCAACGCGACCTACGTCGTCTCGGTCAACAGCTACGACGTCACGCTCGACGTCATCGACAACCACGACACCGTGACCCAGGTCAACGCCGGGAACGTTCCCCTGGTGGCCAAACCCAGCCTCCTCGACGTCGAACACTCGCTGCACGGCATCCGCTCCAGCGGCGATCTTCCGGGATTCCGCTATCGCTCCGAGGCCGCCGCCGGAGGGTCCTACCTGGTCGTCGCGGCCTCGACGAGTGCGATCACCAACGCGGCGCACCGCCTCGATCTCAATGTCGCACTCGTCGGGCTCATCGCCGCCCTGCTCAGCGTCGGCGTCGCGTACCTGTTCACCGCGCGCGACATCCGACTCATCCAGCGGTTGATCGGCTTCGCCGGGTCCATCGCCCGCGACGACCACGCCACGTCGCCCCCGCCCGAAACCGGGAGTCCCGAACTGCGCGAATTGCGCACGTCGCTCGTGACCATGGTCGGCTCCCTGCACCGCGCCATCGAGACCGAGCGCCGGGCCAGCCGCGAGATGCAGCGCTTCATCGGCGACGCGTCGCACGAGTTGCGCACCCCACTCACCGTGATCAAGGGATACAGCGAGATACTGGACCGACCCAACCTCGAGGAGTCGATGCGCCAGCGCGCTCTCGAACGCGTGCGCCGTGAGGTGGCGCGCATGGACTCGCTGGTCAGCGACCTACTTTTCTTGACCGAGGTGCGTGAAGCCGCGTCGCTGCCCCTGGTTCCCGTGGCCCTCAGCGACGTCGTGGGCGACGCCCTGGGCAATTTCCGGGTCGATCACCCCCAACGCCGTCTCGATCATCGACTGGCCCCCGACGTCTGGGTCACCGGTCGCCAGGAGTACGTCGAACGGGTGA
>JABBNY010000271.1:483-902 GCA_019352095.1 Acidobacteriota bacterium | reverse complement strand
CGAACATCGCGCGCCACACGCCCGATGACGCGGCGGTGGCGGTGACCCTCGAGTTGCGTGGCGCGCGCGCGGTGCTCACGGTGGACGACGCCGGGCCGGGTCTGCCCGAGGAGGCCTACGAGCGCGACGCCCGGCAGTTCCAGCGCTTCAATCCCGATCGTTCGCGCGAATCGGGCGGCACGGGACTGGGTATGAGCATCATGAGCGACATCATGACCACGGTGCGCGGCTCCATGACGCTGCACCCAAGCCCCCTCGGGGGGCTTCGTCTGGTCTTCGAGTTCCCCACCGTGACCGCACCCGCCGACCGCGAGAGCGCCCCTCTAGCGTAAGGAGATGAGGTGGATGTCGTCGATGCCCTCGGTGTCGCGCAATCGCTCGACCACCGACGCCGGGGTCGGCGACGCGGTCGACAGCAC
>JABBNY010000271.1:0-473 GCA_019352095.1 Acidobacteriota bacterium | reverse complement strand
GGTCCGGACCGACCGCCATCGACGTGATGGAGATCCCCGCCTCTCCGAGCGCGACGCCGACCAGCCCGATCATGCCGGGGCGGTCATTGTTGCGCACGACCAGCATCGACGCCGCTGGGGCGATCTCGATACCGTGACCGTCGACGCTGACGATGCGGGTCTCCACGCGGGTGCCGACGGTCATCAGTGAGCCCGACACCGTGTGCTGACCCGAACGAACCGTGATCACGTTGACGTACTCGGGCGACTCGTGGGTCGAGAGCTCGCTGAAGGTGATGTGATGGTCGGCGGCCATCTGGGGCGCGTTGACGAACGAGGCGCTGTCGTGGCCCGTCGCCACCAGCAGCCCCTTGAGCGCGCACAGTGTGAGGATCTTGGTCCCCGAACCGGCGATCTCGCCCTGGTAGATCACCTCGAGATCGGCGGGCTCTCCATCGAGCAGGCCGCCGATGAAGCGACCCAGGAGTTCGGCG
>JABBNY010000024.1 GCA_019352095.1 Acidobacteriota bacterium | reverse complement strand
AGATCACCACCGCCAGCGCCGTCCTACCCAGGCCACTGATGAGGGAGCGACGGACGCGCGACCGGCGCTCGACGTAGTGAACCCAGGAGTCGCTGGGATCCACCACGGGGCATCTTGGGGCGTCACACTCTGAGGGTAGTCGCCAGACTCTCGCGCCACCAGGTTCCTTGGACCATCTCCTCTTGGAGTGTCGCCGTATCTACGCTGTGCGATCATCGACAATTCTCGAGTGATTGGTGGCACTGCGTGCTCGCCCTCAGGTGACGAGATACATACTTTGGTCGGGCTGGGGAGATTTGAACTCCCGATCTCTCGGCCCCCAGCCGAGCGCTCTAGACCAAACTAAGCCACAGCCCGCGAGTTAACAAGCCTAGCCGCTCGAGGTTCAGGGGGACTGACGGTGCGCGCCGTGATCCTGACCCGGATTGGTAAGCCACGCTCGTGCTTCACAGAGGAAGGCGATCGTCTCACCGGTCGCCTTGGCCTTCAACGCCTCAAGAATCCTCTCATCGAGTGCTTCTAGGAGCTCACTGGTCGACATCTCACTCACCTTTCATCAATCATTGACCTTGTACATAAGAACACGATGCTCAGCCGCCTGCGGCCGCAGTAACTATTTCGATGTGATCCAGATGGGCGGCGACCGTCGTTACCCACTCTGATCGACGAACGATCTCGCCGTTTCGAGCGACGGCGATACCTCGAGGTTCGACACCGAGCAGCGCAATGAGTTCTTCGATCACGACCCCTTCGTATTCGTATTCGACGCCGTTGACAACGATCACGCGCCGTTCTCCACGAAGTCAAGGGCCGACAATGCGGCCAGGGGTGCCAGTGTCACGCCGTGGCGGTAGTGACCCGACGACCAGGCCCAACCCGCTAATGAGAGACGCTCGAAGAACGGTTCCAACGTGGGACTCGCCGGGCGGAGTCCAATTCGGGTCTCAAGCACCTTGGCCGTCTCAAGTTCTGGAATGACGTCGAGACCATCGCGAAGGAGTCGCTGCAACTCACCGACCTCCAGCACCGCGTCGGCGCGTTCGTCCGCGCTTGCCCCCAAGATGCAGTAACCCCCCGGTCGGCTCACCATGTAAAAAGCGCGACCCCGCACATAGGCACGCACCGAAGGTTGAAGACTGCGGTCCAAACCCAGCACGCGCACCGTGGCGCCACGAATGGGTCGAACGCTGTGAAGTTGACTGGTAGCGCCGCTGGGCAGACCACTTGCCCCGGTGGCGATAAGGCCGAGGTCGCCACTGAACTCACGTGTCTCGGTGTTCACGATCACTTCGCCGTTCTCTGAGCGGATTTGGACCACCTGCTCATTCACGATGTCTGCGCCAAGCTTGGTCAATGCCGCGACCAGGAGTCGAACCGCCTGGTCGGGATCCAACCAGGCATCTCCCGCCATGAGCACTCCACTCGTGATGCGAGGCGACACACCCATGAAGACTTCGGGGGCGTCACCACGAGTCACCCTGGTCATCGGAGCCTCAAAAGTCTGAGCAATCTCGACAAACTGCTCCAATTGTCGACGATCGCTCGCGTCCCACCCTACGAGCAGAGTGCCGGTCTCTCCAAAGACAAGGCTCTCACCGGTGAGGGTTTCAAGAAGATGCCCGACCTCGCGCCACGATTGCAGCGCCAGTTTCTCGAGTTCGTAGTTCGCTTCCTCGCCGGGGGCGATCTCACCACTCGGCGCAATCATCCCGGCCGCAGCCCACGTCGCTCCTTTGGCGAGCGAAGGGTCGAAGACGGTGACGTGATGATGCGCGACCGCGAGACGAAATGCGCTGGTAAGGCCAATGATGCCCCCACCAACGACGATGACATTCTTGCCAGGGGACTCCACGCTTCCAGCGTACGTCGCCGGGGATTGGCGATCTTTCGTTATAGTTGTGGGTGGGTCAGCGTTGCCCCGCTAGGTAACGCGATGACAAACACACTTTCTCTTTACGACTCCTCTTTCGAGCACGATGCGTGCGGCGTGGGTATGGTGGCGGACCTGACTGGTTCGCCGACACACGCCACGGTCGATGACGCACTCACGATTCTCGAGAACCTCGAACACCGTGGCGCGACGGGTGCCGACGCCGACTCGGGTGACGGCGCGGGAATCCTCTTGCAGATGCCTGATGCATTCATCCGAGAAGTGTTTGGTGACGCGGTACCTGCGCAAGGTGACTACGGCATCGCCTTTTGGATGATTCCACGAGAACTCGATGTTGATGATGTGCGCCGCGCCATTAACCTGACCCTTGCCCGGGTGGACCTCAGTTCGAGCGGCTGGCGAAGTGTGCCCGTCGATTCGAGCATCCTCGGCCCGACCTCCGCCGCCACCGAACCACTCTTCGTTCAACAATTGATCACACGTGGCCATGATCGAGTCAACCTTGAAAGTGCCCTCTTCGCTGCGCGAAAGGTCATCGAGCACGAACTGCGTGTTTACGCATCGTCGTGCTCGGCCCACGTCCTCATCTACAAGGGAATGCTCTCTTCGCCCCAACTTCGCCAGTATTTCAACGATCTACGCGAAGATCGCATGTGTTCGGCCATCGCCGTCGTCCACAGCCGCTTCTCAACGAACGTCCTGCCTCGATGGGACCTCGCGCAGCCTTTTCGCTATATCGCACACAACGGCGAGATCAACACGGTGCGAGGAAATCGCAATTGGATGACAGCTCGCGAGACAACGCTCGACAGTTCGTCGTTGTCATTGCCCATGCACGAACTCACACCGATCATCACGCCCAACATGAGCGACTCGGCGAGTTTCGACGAGGTTGTAGAACTCCTCGTACAATCTGGGCGCTCGTTGCCCCACGCAATCTTGATGATGATTCCAGAAGCGTGGGAGCGATCGACCGCTATGGGTGCCGAGCGCCGCGATTTCTACAGGTACCACGCCGCACTCATGGAGCCATGGGACGGACCAGCGTCGGTGACGTTCTGCGACGGTAAAGTCGTCGGAGCGGTGCTCGACCGCAATGGCCTTCGTCCGGCCCGCTACTGGGTGACCAAGGACAAGAGGGTCATTTTCGCAAGTGAAGTCGGCGTCCTGCCCATCGAACCCGCAAACATTGAACGCAAAGGTCGGCTTCAGCCCGGCAGGGTCTTTCTCGTCGACGTCGACCAGGGTCGCATCATCGACGACGAAGAGTTGAAGTCTTCGCTCGCCCACAGGGTGCCGTATGGTCAATGGTTGACTGAGCAGCAGGTCTCGCTCGACGAGCTCGAAGCACGACCAATGCTCACACCAAGCCATGCCTCCATTGTGCGCCAACAGAGGAATTTCGGGTACACCGAAGAGGACTTGCGGCTCATAATTCGCCACATGGCCCAGGTGGGTGAGGAGCCCATCGGATCAATGGGCTCAGACGCGGCACTTCCGGCACTCTCGCACGAGCCTCGCTCCATCTTTGACTTCTTCACACAGCTCTTCGCCCAAGTAACCAATCCGCCACTCGACGCGATACGAGAGGAACTCGTCACCTCAACGCGCATCGCGATTGGTGGGGAAGGGAACCTGCTCAGTGAAACCGCCGAACATTGTCACCAGATCGTCCTTCCCTCACCCGTATTGAGTATCGAGGAACTGGCGAAGATTCGCTACATCGATGAGAGCGATCTCGTGCAGGGCTTCAAGACCGTGGTGGTGGACGGCATCTTCGACGCCGAGGGGGATGAGGCCGATGCCGAGCGCTTGGCCAACGCCATAGAGAGAGCCACACGAGAGGCAGTCGACCAAGTGCGCAGCGGCGCCAACGTCGTCATCCTTTCCGATCGAAACACCTCAATGACGTCGGCACCGATTCCCAGCCTCATCTTGGCGTCCGCGGTGCACCATCGCCTCGTCGATGAGCACCTTCGAACGAGCGCCGCTTTGATAGTTGAAGCCGGTGATGTTCGAGAGGTCCACCACGTGGCGTTACTCCTGGGGTTCGGGGCCTCAGCCGTGTGCCCATACTTGGCGTACGAGTTGATTGACGCGCTCGTTGAAGAGGGCGAACTCGACGAACTCTCCGCCTATGAGGCGCGGTACCAATACGGCAAGGGTCTCAACAAGGGCATCGTCAAGACCATGTCCAAGATGGGTGTGAGCACGGTGGCGAGTTACGTCGGCTCGCAACTCTTCGAAGCCGTTGGAATCTCTCAAGAAGTACTCACTCGATATTTTCCGGGGTTCCAATCGCGTATTGGCGGCATCACACTCGAACACGTAGCTCGAAGCGTCCTTTCGCTGCACGCTGGCGCCTACGAACCAGCACCCTCGCAGCGACTGGAGATCCGAAATCGAGGCGAATACCAGTGGCGTCGAGATGGCGAACTCCACCTCTTCAACCCTCGCACCGTACAAAAGCTGCAGCACGCCACACGCGAGAAGCGCTTCGACATCTTCAAGGAATACACGAAGATGGTCGACGACCAGGCGAGCGGGAAGGTAACCCTGCGCGGGCTCTTCTCCCTGGTCGCGAGTCCAACGCCCCTTCCACTAGACGAGGTCGAGAGCGTTTCTTCGATCATCAAGCGCTTCTCCACGGGTGCAATGTCCTACGGATCTATTTCAGAGGAATCTCATACGACCCTCGCCATTGCCATGAACCGATTGGGTGCAAAGTCCAACACGGGTGAAGGTGGCGAAGATGAGAAGCGCTTCGACACATCAGATCCCCGGCACAACACGAGATCGGCGATCAAACAGGTCGCGTCGGGCCGCTTTGGTGTGACCAGTCGCTACTTAGTCAACGCCGACGACATCCAGATCAAGATGGCCCAGGGGGCAAAGCCGGGCGAGGGGGGTCAATTGCCCGGGTCCAAGGTCTACCCGTGGATTGCCAAAACCCGCCATTCGACGCCAGGCGTCGGCCTCATCTCACCGCCCCCACATCACGACATCTATTCGATCGAAGACCTCGCTCAACTGATCTACGACTTGAAGAACGCCAATGACCAAGCACGTATCCACGTGAAGCTCGTCAGCGAACAGGGTGTCGGCACTATCGCTGCGGGGGTTGCGAAGGCTCACGCCGACGTCATTCTGATCTCGGGTCATGACGGCGGTACGGGAGCTGCACCGTTGACGTCGCTCAAGCACGCGGGCACGCCGTGGGAGTTAGGACTCGCTGAGGCGCATCAGACGCTGGCCCAGAACGGACTGCGTAGCCGGGTGGTCGTCCAGGTCGACGGACAACTAAAGACTGGACGCGACGTCATTGTCGCGGCCCTGTTGGGCGCGGAAGAGTTCGGCTTCGCCACGGCCCCTCTCGTCGTGTCGGGTTGCGTGATGATGCGCGTCTGTCACCTCGATACCTGTCCGGTGGGCATTGCAACTCAGAACCCGGTGCTGCGCGAACGATTCACTGGCAAGCCGGAATTCGTGGAGAATTTCTTTGAGTTCATCGCCGAAGAAGTCCGCGAGTACCTCGCGCTCCTTGGTGCCAGAACCCTCGATGAGGTGATTGGTGACGTCACCCGTATCGCCGTAGAGGTACCCGAGGATCCGTTGAGCGACTTGGACCTTCGCGCGTTACTGCGACCCGTTGCACCAGATCAACGTCATCAAAGTCAGAAGCAGGATCACGGGCTCGATGACGCATTGGACTGGGGTTTCCTGCACGCTGCACTCGATGCGGCGAAGAAGGACACCCCCGTGCGCCTCAACAGCGCGATCAGGAACGTAAATCGAGCGGTGGGCACACTCACGGGCAGCGCCATCACGAGGACGTTGGGCGCACGCACGCTCGCTGACGACCATATCCAGATTGACCTCGTGGGATCGTCAGGCCAGAGTCTTGGGGCCTTCATACCAGCCGGGCTGACGTTGCGCCTGACGGGTGACGCCAACGACTACGCCGGCAAGGGCCTCTCGGGTGGTCGAATTGTGATCAAGCCCTCGCCAGAAGCAACCTTCGCCAGCGACGCGAACATCATCGCAGGTAACGTGATTGGCTACGGAGCAACCAGCGGGGAGATCTTCATCAGCGGTGTCGTCGGAGAGCGCTGCGGTGTGCGCAACTCTGGGGCCACCATCATCGTTGAGGGCGCCGGCGATCACGCCTGCGAATACATGACCGGTGGCGTCGTCGTGGTCATTGGCGATGTTGGAAGGAACCTGGCTGCGGGCATGTCCGGTGGAACCTTGTATCTCTACGACCCCGAACGCAAGGTCCACGATCACCTGAGCGCCGGTATCTATGAGATCGATCCCCTCGAATTCCACGACGACGAACGCCTTGTGGCGCTCCTCCAGCGATTCCAAGTCGAAACCGGCTCACAGAAGGCGGCCCGACTATTGCAGAACTGGCGCGCCGCACGTATGGACTTCGTGCGAATTGAGACCTCTGAGTACCAGCGCATTCGAGATGAGTTACGAAATGGGTAAGACGACCGGTTTCTTGGAGTTCGATCGTCACGGGCCGCAGTACCGCCCAGTCCCAGTACGACTACGTGACTGGCGAGAGGTCTATGAACCCCAGAGTGACGACCAGATCGCCGAGCAGGGGGCTCGCTGCATGGACTGCGGCATTCCCTTTTGCATGCAGGGTTGCCCCCTCGGAAACCGAATTCCCGTCTTCAACGACCGCGCCTACAAGTCCCAATGGGCCGACGCCGCACGGCAGCTGTTCAGCACGAACAACTTTCCCGAGTTCACTGGTCGGTTGTGTCCCGCACCTTGTGAATCTGCCTGCGTGTTGGGGATCGCGAGTGATCCGGTGACCATTGAGCGTATTGAGTACGAAGTCGCCGAACACGCCTTTTCGAATGGCTTCGACGTCGCCGCGACAACACCCGAGGAGACTGGCAAGCACATTGCGGTGGTCGGATCCGGTCCCGCAGGGCTCGCGGCGGCGGCCCAACTTCGAAGCGTCGGGCACGCGGTGAGCGTGTACGAACGCAACGACGCGATCGGTGGTCTCTTGCGCTACGGCATTCCTGAATTCAAGTTGGAAAAGCGTGTCCTCGAGCGTCGCCTGGACGTCATGCGTGACACGGGCATCGTGTTTCACACGAACGTCCACGTGGGTAGCGCCGCGATGCCGCTCAGCGAGCTTCAGGCTAGTCACGACGCCGTCCTGCTCGCCATTGGTTCAACGCGACCACGGCTCATCCCCGTCAGCGGCGCAGATCTGTCTGGCGTCATGCCTGCCATGACGTACCTCGAAGCGGCGAATCGTGCGGTTCGAGACGGTGTCGAGTCGCAGTTGAGTGCCGCTGGACGTCACGTGATCATCCTGGGCGGTGGCGACACGGGTGCTGACTGCCTGGGTACCGCTCATCGCCAGGGCGCCGCGTCGATCACCCAGATCGAGATCATGGAACGACCGCCCGACACTCGCCCGAACGACCAACCATGGCCGACGATGGCGCGACTGTTCAAGACAACGTCCGCCCACGCAGAAGGCGGAGAGCGACTCTTCTCCACCGAGACGCTCGAATTCATCGGCGAGGACTCCGTGCGTGAAATTCTCGTGAAGGAACTCTCTACGGGCCTCACGGAGCGCCTGCCCGCAAACCTCGTGCTGATCGCCGCAGGTTTCGTGGGCCCCGAGCTCGACGCGCTCGGCTTGAACTCAGAGCCATTCGTCACCCCGCGCGCCACCCTCGCGGTAGACGAGAACTGGCAACTGAGTGGACTGTCGGGATCAAGCCCTGTCTTCGCGTGCGGGGATGCGGTGCGCGGCCAAAGCCTCATCGTGTGGGCAATCGCCGAAGGTCGAAGCGCCGCGAGCGCCATTGATGCGCGATTGGCGACCACGGCGTCAGCGCTTGCCGCGCCCGTCGATCCCTACATGCTCTCCTGGTAACGCGTCTCGGCCTTCGGGTTCTTTTGTAGCATCGAAGTGGAACGTAAGACCGAGGGGGAATCGTGCAGAGCACTATGCAGGAAGCGCCACTGCTGATAAGTGACATCATCCGTCACGGCGAGTGGTTGTACGCCGACAAGAAGGTCATGACCGTGACCCTTGACGGTGTTGAGCAGGCAACGTTCTTTGAAGTCTCCAAGCGCGCCGAACGTCTGGCCGCGGCACTGGAGGCCTTGGGGGTCAAGCATGGTGATCGCGTTGCGACATTCATGTGGAACAATCAAACGCACCTCGAGGCCTACATCGCGGTGCCCTGCATGGGGGCAGTGCTGCACACCCTCAACATTCGCCTCTTCCCAGAGCAATTGGCGTACATCATCCGACACGCTGAGGACAAGTTCATCATCGTCGACAACTCCTTGGTGCCGCTCCTCGCGAAGGTGCGCGACCAGATTCCTTCGGTAAAGACAATCATCGTGCACGGGCCCGACGAGACGGGCCTACTGGGCGACACGCTCGACTACGAGACGCTGATCCAAGAGCAGCAACCTGGTTACGAATGGCCCGTTCTCGACGAGCGCTCCGCAGCGATCATGTGCTACACCTCGGGCACGACCGGCAATCCCAAGGGTGTCGTGTACTCGCACCGTTCAACATGGCTGCACTCGATGGCGTCGACGTCGGCGAACTCCATCGGACTGTGTGAGAAGGATCGCTGCCTGTTGATCGTGCCAATGTTCCACGTCAACGCGTGGGGCGCCGCGTACACAGCATTTCTCGCCGGCACCGAGTTGATCATGCCTCAGATGTTCCTCCAAGGTGAGCCCATCGTCAAGATGATCCGAGAACTTCGCCCCACAATCTCGCTGGGAGTGCCAACCATCTGGAACGACGTTCTACGCGCCGCTCAAGTCGATGATGACGTGGACTTCTCGAGCCTGCGAGCTCTCCTCGCTGGCGGTGCGGCGGTACCGCGCGTCATGATTGAGACTTTTCGCGACAAGTACGGCCTCGACATGATTCAGGGCTGGGGGATGACCGAGACCAGCCCGCTCGCTGCCGTCTCACTACCGCCCGCCGGTTCGCCGCCCGAACTCGCGCTCGACTATCGGGTAAAGGCCGGTCGAGTGGTGGCCGGTGTGGAAGTGCGCATCACCGACGAGAACGGCACTGTCCTCGAACGCGACGGTGTGACGGTGGGCGAATTTGAGATCAGGGGACCGTGGATCACCGGATCCTATTTTGGCGTCGAAGATGACGAGAAGTTCCGAGATGGATGGTTGCGCACGGGCGACATCGGCACCCTCGACCACGAGGGGTTCATGGTGATCAGCGACCGCACCAAGGACGTCATCAAGTCGGGCGGTGAGTGGATCAGTTCGGTCGAGCTGGAAAGCACCATGATGGCCCATCCGGCGGTGTTTGAGGCGGCCGTCATTGCCGTGCCCGACGAGAAGTGGCAGGAACGACCACTGTGCTGCGTAGTTCTTCGCCCCGGTGAGAGCGCCACCCCCGAGGAACTGCGCGCTTTCTTAGCTGCCCGAGTGGCCAAGTGGTGGCTCCCGGAACGATGGACGTTCATCGACTCGGTACCCAAGACGAGCGTCGGAAAGTTCGACAAGAAGGTCCTGCGCGCTCGTTACCACGAGGGAGAGCTCGACGTCGTCGAACTGCGGCCGTGACCGACTTCGAGTCGCTCGCCGATGAAGTGGCGGATATTGAACGACGTGTCTCAGATGTCATCTTTGACGCCGTGCGCGCGCAACTTCGAGATGAGGCCAGTGACGCCAAGGAGCTCGAACGACGGTTGTCAAAAGTTCGACGAAGTCTCCAGAAGGCGGAATACCTCTTACGACAGGAACCGACCGACTAGACGAGTTCGTTGATGTCGTCAATTAGACGACGCAGACTTACGAAGTCTCTTCCGTCAAAATCGAAGAGCAGGCGGTTGTCTTCACCCAGGCGAAATCCGCCGTTGGATGAGAACATCGGGAACGCACTCGTCAATTGGGCGAGTTGACTGGGACTGGGTACGTGACGCAGGTGCAGACTCGCTCCCTTTTCGGTCTTCGCAAATGATTCAAAATTTGAATAGAAGTGCTCGATCTCCTCGACGGCATCAGCAACGCAGTAGCGAATGGCGAAGAGCCGACTATCAACTTCGTCGAGGTAGCCATTGGCGATAATCGACTCTTGCATGAAACGCAACCAACCCAGCCAATACTCTCCTCCGGGCTCATCAACCAATACGACCGGCGCTGGGTCGGTCTTTCCCGTATGCACAAGCGTCAAAATCTCGAAGAGTTCGTCCATCGTTCCCACACCACCCGGAAAGGCGACAAAGGCCCTCGAGGCCCGGGTCATCGCTACCTTTCTCGTGAAGAAGTACTTCATCGCAACGTGCATCTGCTCCACGTCGATGAACTCGTTAGCCCCGTGTTCGAATGGCAGGTCAATATTGACGCCGAGTGTCGATTCCCTGCCCGCACCCTTCGAGGACGCCGCCATGATCCCGGGGCCCGCACCCGACACGGTCATCCAGCCGCGCGCAGCCATTTCGCCGCTCAGTTCGCGTGCCATCTCGTAAAGGGGGCTACTTGGCGGGGTGCGCGCCGAGCCAAAGACGGTAAGTTTTGGGCGGTCGCGCCATGCCGCGAAAAGCTCAGCTGATGTGAGCAGTTCTCCAAGAGCCGTCGACGCGATCCGCAGGTCTGACGTGTCAGGGTCCAATTCGGCGAGCTCGATGACCCGCATGAGCAAGGAGCGCAGGATCTGGAGTCGTTCGGGCGACTGCACTGATTCAGTAGTGAGCTCCTCGAGGAAGCGGTCTATCAATTCATTCATGTTCAGAGTGTCTGGTACAGAGTGCTGCGCTGATGCAACGGTCGTCCCAATGGCGCTACAAGCGCGCGTAGGGTCTCCACGTCCATCTCTTGACCGTGTGTGGCGCCAGCGGCCCTCGAAATGTTCTCGTCCATAAGCGTGCCGCCGAGATCGTTGGCACCCGCTTGAAGAATTCGTCGCGAACCTTCAACGCCCATCTTCACCCAACTGACCTGAATGTTGTTGATGAGTCCGGCGTAGTGAAGACGCGGCACCGCGTGCATCAGCACCGACTCTCGAAACGTCGGGCCACGTCGTGATCGTCCACGCAAGAAGATCGGCGTGGCCATGTGCACGAAGGGGAGGGGCACGAACTCAGTGAAGCCACCGGTCTCTTTCTGCAATGCGCGAGTACGCAACAAATGCGTCACCCAACTTTCAACACCTTCGACCGCACCGAACATGATGGTGATGTTCGAGTGAAGTCCAACGTCATGAGCCGCACGATGGACTTCGAGCCACTGGTCCGAGTTGATCTTGTCGGGGCAGAGAATAGAGCGCACGCGGTCGTCAAGAATCTCCGCAGCGGTACCGGGCAGGGTCTTCAGCCCGGCATCCTTCAATCGTGTCAAGTAGGTCGACAGATCCTGTTGCGATCGACGTGCCCCTTCAAAGACCTCGAGTGCGCTGAAGGCATGTATGTGGATTGACGGCGAACCTGCTCGCACAGCCGCCACGACGTCTATGTAATAGTCGCCGTCGAAATTCGGATGAATGCCGCCCTGCAAGCAGACTTCGGTAGCGCCCTTCGCCTCGGCTTCGCGCACTCGTTCGCTGATCTCGTCCAGTGTCAACAGGTAGGGGTCACCACGAAGATTCAGCGACAACGGCCCCTTGGAAAAAGCGCAGAAGCGGCACTTGAACGTGCATACGTTCGTGTAGTTGATGTTGCGATTGACGACGAAACTCACCGCATCGCCGACCAACTCTTCGCGAAGTGCGTCCGCGCGTTGCACTACCGCGTTGAAGTCAGCCCCGCGCGCATTGAACAATGAGGTCAATTCTTCACGTGTGAACTCATAGCCAGGTTCGAATCGCTCCAGTAGTTCCTTGACGGCACTACTTCTGGCGCTGCCCCGAGGTGGAGGTGGTGGCGTCACGTCCGATCCCGAGAACCACTGGTCATCCCTCGCTAGAAATGCGGCGTCAGCCTGGGCCAGGACGTGGGGGCGCACCGCGGGATCGATGAATGGCGACTCGAGGCCGATGAAGTGCGGATACACGGTCAGACGAGCGGTCAGGGTGAAGCCCTTTTCATCGCACGCGTTCGCGAGCGTCTCAATCGCGGGCCACGCACGCTCGGGATTCACGTGATCCTTCGTGACAGGAGAGATGCCCCCGAAATCGTCGATACCAAACGCGAGCAACCGCGCTGGATCATCGCTCAAATTCGGTGGGGCTTGAAGATGCACGTCATCAGGAAGCAGTAGCCGTGCCACGGCGATAGTCCAGTGAAATTCCTCATCGCTTGCCCCAGGCATGTTGGCCATCTGCGTTCGCGCCTTGGGCAGGAAGTTTTGGATGATCACTTCCTGGACGTGCCCGTACTGTTCATGGGAACGCCGTATTGCTTCGAGGGTAGCGATCCGGTCCTCACGAGTCTCGCCAATTCCCACGAGTAATCCCGTGGTGAATGGAATCTGCAGTTCACCCGCTTCACGCAGTGTTGCGAGCCGTCGCTCAGGGTCCTTGTCGGGTGACAGGCGATGTGCGTCGACGTCGGCGAGGGTCTCAAGCATCATGCCCTGTGATGCACTCACAGCGCGCAACTGACTGAGTTCGTGACGGTACAGCGCGCCCGCGTTGGCGTGGGGGAGAAGCCCAGTGCCCTCGAGAACCATCTGCGCGGCATTGGCAACGTAGTCGACTGTCGACTGGTAGCCCCGCGATGCCAGCCATTTGGCTGCTTCGTCATAACGTAACTCTGGACGTTCGCCGAGTGTGAACAGTGCCTCGGTGCATCCCGCCTGCTTGCCCGCTTGAGCAATGCTCATGACCTCATCAAGGCTCATAAAGGGCGACGCTACGTGAGCGGGAGCCTGAGCAAACGTACAGTAACCACAACGATCACGACATAGTTTCGTGAGTGGAATGAACACCTTAGGCGAATAGGTGATGATTGCACCGTGTGCGCGACGAGCTTTCGCGTAAGCCACCGCACTCAACTCCTCAAGTGGGGCGCGCAACAGGTCGCGCGTAGCAATATCCTCGTACGTTGTCATAGTGGCATCCTAGGTCTAGAGACTGAGAAACCTGGCCGCTTCGTCCATGTCGTCGACGATCAATTGGAACACCGATCGCCCCGCCTCCCTCATAGCGCGAAGATCGCTCTGGGCTTGTGCCATGTGAAGGTCATGAAAGGAATAGCGGCGCCCGGAAATACGGATCGGCGCACTCTTCGGCCTTTGAACCAGCTGTACGCCTACGACACCTCGCGGACCGCCCTTGTGCAATTGACCCGTCGAGTGCAAATAGCGAGGTCCCAAGTTCGCGGTGGTGATGCCGTACGTGTCACTGACCCGTTGGCGAAACTCACTGACGCACTGTGACTGCGAGAGTGGTACGTAGGCCTGCAGTGCGATGTGGCGAGAGTCGTACAGCACCTCGAGCATCTCGGCGTTGTCATACGCCTCTGGCTCCCACAACACCGGATCTTTCAGGATCTGGAACACGTCTAACTTTGCGCGTTCGACGTCGGGTTGATTGAAGGGGTCGACGCCAAGATACCGGGCCACCAGCGAGGCGACGAGATGATAGTGCTGCATGGATGAAACCAAGTACTCGCGAGCGTCACCCTCGAACACAGGAATCAGACCGCGACCCTGTTTTCCTGTCGTTTCGGCAATCAACTGCTCGAGCCACAGTGCACCTCCGCACGAGATCGGATCGGCACCGAGTCGAAAGAGGCCTGCGCTGTCAACCACGTCGTTGACTATTTGACCCGCCTCGCGAATCGCTCCCTCGATCAAGTCTGGCGTGAGGTGACATGCGGACAGTTCCGATCGCACTTCATCCGGTGACCAGCCCGCGTACAACGCGGGTACAAGGCCGAAGGGGGACAAGGAGGAAAACCGTCCGCCGGTCAAGGGGTCGCCCTCCACGACCACGGCACCCAAGGAACGTCCGAGTTCACCGAGCGACGTACCCGGATCGGTGATGATCACCAGATCCTCGGGCTCGAGTCCGCTCGCGAGTGCGTGGGCGAGTACCGTCTGGGTTTCTATCGTCGCACCTGATTTTGACGAAGCAATGACGCTGACGTGCGAAAATTCCGTGGATGCGATGGTGTCGGGGTTCGACGTATCGAGCACCGTGAGTTGCGAGTCCGGCCGAGATTCAGCGAAGAAGCGCGCGGGTGACGAGGAACCACCCATGCCCAACAGCAGCGCTCGTGCGTAGCGACGCGGGAGTCTCTTCTCGACCTCATCCAGCCAAGTAGTGAAATAGCGTTCCGGATGCCCTAGCCAGCCCAGCGCTCGTGGCGCTGTCGTGCCCGAGAAAAGCGAGGCATCACCACCCATCAAGCGCGTGATCAGCTCGCCATCGTCCTCAGCCATCAAGTGCTGGCTATTTTCGCCGCAACGGTGGCCAAGAGTTCGTCGTACGAGGTCGAGAAGGCGTTGACGCCGTCAATTTCGAGTCGCTCGGTGACGGCGGCCAACGAGACGGTGCTCGGGAGTTCCTCCAACAACGTGGTCTGAAGTTGGATCGATGCATCGCTGGCGAGCAGTGAGCCAGCGAAGTCACCATGATCGAGCACCGCAGCAAGGGTCGGGTCGGGCATGGTGTTGACGGTCTCATTTCCTACAATGGGGTCCACGTAGAGAAGATCTGGGTACAAAGGGTTCTTCGTCGACGTGGACGCCCACAGCGGACGCTGTATCTGGGCACCACTCTCGATAAGGCGCGCCACGCGCGCGCTCGACATCCGATCCTGAAAGCGCTGGTACGCGCCGCACACCTGAGCGTTGGCGATGGTGCCCCGACGCGGGTCCGCCTCGTCGAGCAGCGCATCGACCGCAACATCAACCCGAGACACAAAGAACGATGCAACGCTCGCCACCTCGCGAAGGTCGTGTCCGCGCTCTTGGGCCCGCTCAAGTCCCTCCAGCCAGGCGTCGATGACCTCGTCATATCGCTCAAGAGAAAAGATGAGCGTCACGTTGACATTGATGCCCGAACCAAGGACCTCGGTCACCGCGAGGAGGCCTTCTCGGGTCCCGGGGATCTTGATCATCACGTTCGATCGCCCGACTTCGCTGGCCAGGCGTTTTGCCGCGGCGATGGTACCCGTGGTGTCTCGCGCGAGATGAGGCGAGACTTCGAGTGAGACAAATCCGTCAAGGTAGCGACGACGCCCCTCGGTGAAGTCAACCTTGGACTGCTCGTGCACTTGCGCCAACACGTCGCACGCGTCTTTGACGTCCTGCACCGCCAGTGTCTCGAAAAGCGTCTCGGGGTCCTTTGAATGGGCACCGGTCAAGAACTCGTCGTACGCACTCGAGGTTGCCAGGGCCTTAGCGAAAATTGAGGGATTCGAGGTGACTCCCCGCACCCCCTGGGCGACGAGGTCCTTCAGCGTGCCATCGTTCAGCCAGTCCCGACGGATGTTGTCAATCCAGGGACTCTGACCGTATTCGTCAAAAAGTGCGGTGAGTTTGCTCATCGCGCCTCCTCCAAAGCATTCTCCACGTGGGCCACCAGCGTCTCTGGCGTGATGTTGAAGTACTCAAAGACGTAGGTACCCGGTGCGGAAAGTCCAAAACTGTCGATGCCAATCGCCTCGTCGACGTACTTCGTCCATCCCAACGTAGCGCCGGCCTCAAGGGAGACCGACGGTATCGAGCGACGCAGAACATCGCGTCGATACTCAGCGGGCTGCTCGTCAAAGCACCTCCAACACGGCATCGCCACCACGCGGGTGACAATTCCCTTATCGGCTAACGCGTCATGAGCACTGAGACAGAGCGCCACCTCCGAACCCGTTCCGACGAGGGTGAAGACGGCCTCAGGGCTTTCACGCACCACGTAGCCGCCTCGGCGCGCGTTGGACCTCGACGCGGCGGCGTCGCTACCCGACAACACGGGCATGTCTTGTCGTGAGAGCACGAGCGCTGTTGTGACGGGCACCTTCGCGCTCAAGAAGCTCTCGACGAGATCGAGTGTCTCGTTGGCATCCGATGGACGCACAACGTGCAGGCGTGGCATGGCGCGAAGAGCCATCAGATGTTCGATTGGCTGGTGCGTCGGACCATCTTCTCCGACTCCGACCGAGTCGTGCGTGAACACGAACAGCACGCCAGCGTGACTCAATGACGCCAGACGAAGCGCTGGTCGCATGTAATCACTGAAGACAAAGAACGTTGATCCCGCCGGACGAAAACCACCGTGGAGCGCTTGGCCGACCATGACAGCGGCCATTGCGAACTCTCGTACTCCGTAATGGATCTGACGTCCGCCAGGATTCGAGTGAGCTTGCGCGGACGAGTAGGTGAGGATGACGCCGGTGTTATCGGTCAGATCCGCAGATCCAGCGGTCAGTCCCTTGGTCTGTGCGGCGAACACGTCCATCGCTCGCTGCATAGCCTTGCGGGTTGCGACCTTGGTTCCCTCGCCAAAGAGTTCAGGTGCCGTCGTCATCACTCCCGCACCGTTCGTGGCCAACTGAGTCACCAAGGCCCGTCCCTGATCGCCAGCGGCGGCGACGCGCGCCTCCCAGTTCACTCGCTCTTGTCGAAGGGGCGCGAGTTGCTCGACGAACTCACTGGGAAGTTCAGGATCGAGATAGAAGGGCTCAAGGGGGACGCCGAGCACCTTCTTGGTTTCTTCAATGACCTCTGCGCTGAACGGCGAACCGTGCGCCTCTCGGCGGTCCATCATTGCCCGCGCCGGGAAACCAATGTGCGATCGCACGATGATCAGTGTGGGTCGTTCGGTCTCTTCAATGGCAGCGCGCGTTGCCGCTTCAAGTGCGTCAAGGTCATTTGCGCATTCGCCCACGTTGATGACGTGCCATCCGTAGGCCTTGAATCGCGCTTCGGGGTCATCGCGTAACGCCAATTCGGTGGGACCATCGATCGTGATGTGGTTGTCGTCGTAGAAGACGGTCAAACGATCGAGTCCCAGGTATCCGGCGAGCGACGCCGCCTCGTGACTGATGCCCTCCTCCAAGCACCCGTCGCCGGCAATGACCCACGTACGATGGTTCACCAGACCCTCGCCATAATCACTGCGCAGGATCCGCTCGGCCATGGTCATACCCACGCCATTGGCAATACCCTGTCCCAAGGGGCCCGTAGTCACCTCCACGGTGGCGGTGACACCGTTCTCTGGGTGCCCTGGCGTTCGAGAATGCGCTTGACGAAACGCTTCGAGGTCCTCTCGCTGCACGTCGTAGCCGAACGCGTGCGCCAAGCCGTACTGGAGGATAGAGGCGTGACCGCAGCTCAGAATGAACCGGTCACGATCGCTCCACGACGGATCAGTCGGATCATGACGCAAGAACCGAGAGAACAGCATCACCCCCAACGGGGCGAGCGCCATTGCGGTGCCAGAATGGCCGGAGTTGGCCTTGGCGGGAGCGTCCATGGCAATTGCCGAAATCTCGCGAATTGCCCGGCCCTCGAGTGGGGTCGCGCCAAGAAATAGTTCGTCAGTCATAGTTACGACAGTACTGAATACGACGATGCGTTTGGCGCGAAAGTGAAGCTAGCCTTTGTCCATGTTGCTGCAAATCCCGCCAAATTGCGATTTGACCCTAGGCCTTCGATGCCTGGAGAAGTCCGAACCCGGGGTTACGGTCTGGTCAATGCGGGTCGATGAACGCTTTCTCAATCCCGCAGGTGTCATCCAGGGAGGTTTCCTCGCGGCGCTGCTCGACTCAGCCATGGGGGCCTCGGCCGTGACCGGTGCAGGCGCGGGACGAAAGGTCAGCGTGATGAATACCGAGATGAAAGTCTCATTCCTGCGTGCAGCAACACTGGGAGACGAGTTGGTCTGTACCGCTCGAGTCCTCAAAGCGGGCAGTGCGATCTCATTTCTCGAAGGGCGCATTGTGAATCAACGAGAGGAACTCGTCGCGACGGGGAGTTCGTCCTACCTCATCAGGGAACGGACTGAGTAGGCTGGAATCGTGAGGACTTCTTCGTGGCGCCGTCTCCTTCGTGGAGCAAGCATTCAACGAGACCTCGAAGAAATCCGTGACCTCTTCGTTAAGTACATCAAAGAAGAAACGGTGCAGCCCCTAAAGGACATGGGGCGCTTCATTCTCTGGGGAACCATCGGCAGTGTCTTTGTTGGATTCGGCTTCGCCATGCTGCTCTTTGCCGCCTTGCGCTTTCTCCAGGAGCAGTTTCGTGTGCTCGACGGGAGTCTGTCGTGGCTCCCGTACCTCATCGTGGTGGTCCTGGGGGTCGCGGTGATGGCGCTCACGGCGTGGAGAATCGTGAGTGGCACCGCGAAGCGCCGCCTGAAGGCGACAAAGTGAGCGAACCCTCTGCGACACGGCGAGAACTTGAACAATCAATTCGAGAACTGATTCCGACGAGTCGCTCGCCACAGAGCCCACTCGCGACGCAAAAGTCCACAACCGCCGCCGTAGGCGTCGGTGGACTGTTCACCGGCTACGTCTGGGGATGGCTTCGTGGACGACGCTCGCGCAAAAAGAAGCGTCGTTGATGCTTCGCCGGATTTTTCGAGTCGCCATCATCTCGGCACTCGTCAGGGCCTGGGGCCAGAGGTCACGATCCTGGCTCATGGTAGGCGTTGCGCTGGTGTTCTTTCGCTCTCTTGACCAGCACAACGTCAAGTCTCTCGCGCGCGCCAAAGCTCGCGCCGCGTCTCACACGAAAGCGAGATCCAAAACGTGAGCAACGCAATCTTGAATGAAGGTGAGCGCGTGATGCTCATTGACGCGAAAGATCGTCACTATCTCATCACGCTTCGCGCAGATGCAGCGTTCCACACCCACGCGGGCATCGTTCAGCACAATGACGTCATTGGCGCACAAGAGGGCTCCATAATCAGGGGCAACACCGAGCGAAGCTTCTTGGTCCTTCGTCCGACCATGTCCGACGTGGTCCTAAAGATGCCTCGCGGCGCTCAAGTGATCTACCCCAAGGACCTCGGCACAATCTTGATGCAGGCCGACATTGGGCCCGGCATGCGCGTTCTCGAAGCGGGGGTCGGCTCAGGTGCACTCTCGATGACACTGTTGCGAGCGGGAGCACTGATAACTGGTTATGAGATCCGTGAGGACTTTGCCGAGCAAGCAACGAAGAACGTGCACGACATGCTCGGCCACGACGTGGCCTACGACATTCAGATACGTGACGTCACCTTGGGCATCGATGAGCGAGACCTTGACCGCATCATTCTCGACATGCCCGAGCCGTGGGAGGTGGTCAAGCACGCAGAACAGGCCCTTCGCCCGGGTGGAATTCTCTTGGCGTACCTACCAACGATCAACCAAACTCAATTACTGCGCGAGACACTTCGTCAATTCTCATTCGGCTTGGAGGAGACCGTCGAGATTCTGCGCCGTACGTGGCACATTGACGGGCGATCGGTGAGACCTGATCATCGAATGGTTGCCCACACGGGCTTTCTCACCTCGGCGCGTCGCCTCGTTCGAAAAGTCGAATCCGAAGCGGAGACGGACTAGTCCTTCTCGATGAAGATGCACTCACCGGGACACTCTTCAGAAGCCTCGGTAACGGCGTCTTCGAATTCGACCGGCACAACGGCGAGACCCTCGGCGCCACCGGGGGAGCTCTTCACCGTCTCGCCATCCTTGACGTAGGCGAGTCCGTCGTCGAGCAAAGTGAACACGGAAGGACAAATCTCCTCACACAGTCCGTCACCAGTACACAAGTCCTGGTCGATCCAAACCTTCATTTTCATGCCCTCCGTGGGTATCCAGTTCATTTACTTTAGCGGGAGATTATCCCGATGAAGATTATGACAAGCGCCTCACACTCACCTAGGGTGACGTTATGGACCGTTCCGAGCGATTTCGAGAACCAGATGGCGCCGACGACGAGAAGATTGCGGTCGGTAGCGCCCGTGAGCACGCCATGATCGACATCGACCAGGCCAATCGACGTATTGAGACCCTCGAGGAGCGGCTCCTTGAGACGCGGGGTCAACTGGCCCAGACCCGCTCGAACAACGAAAAACTCACCATCACCATCCAACAGACGCGCGACCAGATTGCTGCGCTACGAGATGAGGTGGAAAAGCTCACGCAACCACCTGCGGTCTACGGCACGTTCATTGACTTCAATGACGACGGCTCGGTAGACATTTTCGCTTCAGGTCGAAAGATGCGTGTCGCGTTGCATCCGGGTTTGGATACCGGCCAGATCGAACGCGGCAATGAAG
>JABBNY010000023.1:11728-20120 GCA_019352095.1 Acidobacteriota bacterium | reverse complement strand
GCTTTCCAGACGTTCTTCACGGCTAATCCGTATCCAGTGCCACTATTCAATGACCTCGTCGACGAGATCTCCCCGAATTGGCCATCGGCAATTATCGCCATCGATGATCTGCGCGCAGCGGCCGACAATACCGCCGCTGGTGTCACGACTGTTTGGACGATCAACTCCTACAGTTCCGATGGCACGCCCTGTCTCAGCGATAGTTCAAAGATTCTCGGGCTCGTCACCACCAACGCCATGGCGTACGACGGGAGCATCCCGACTTATGCCAATGGATTCTTCACCTACCACGTGGCTGGCATGCACTACCTACCGGACGGATCGGTAGCGTCAGGAACCTACGACATGATCATGGCCGATAGTGCCGCGCGCTGTCTCTACGGATTCACGAATGCCCCGATCTCGGCGACGATCTCGGTCTCAGAGAATTCTGGTGTTGAGAACATCGCGACCACGACCGTCTCGGACTCTGCAGGATGGCTTCATCTGGGAGCGTACAACTTCAACTTCTCAGACCCCGTGATCTCGATGCACCTGACTCAAGCGGTGGCCAAGAAGCCAGTCAAGAAGGCAGTCGAGAAGAGAGCGCTCACGTGCGTGAGGGGCTCATCGAAAGTGACAATTCGTGGTGTGAGACCACATTGTCCGGCTGGTTTTCGAGCTCACACGTGATTGGATTACACAAAGGACGGCACCAATGAATGTTGTATTCACCCAACAGATGGAGAAGCGATGAAGCGAATTGGATCTATTGTGGCCGCGAGCCTCGTCGGGCTGTTGCTCATGCCCGCCATCTCGCAGTCGAGCACCCTCCTGGTGCCAAAAACCCCGTGGCCCGTGTGTTCGAGCACGATCGTCGAGTTCTGTATTGAATCAGTCTCGATTCAATCTCCAGGTCAAGCGGCCGAACAATTGACGTGGGTCGCTTCGGGAAGCGTGGCTCCGAGTTCGGGTACGTCAGGCACGACGTCCACCACAACGACTACGGTGCCAGGATCGTCCACCACGACGACCTCGGCACCAGGATCATCGACCACTACCACTGTCACAACGACGCCCACGACGAACCAGAGCTCGACGCCGCTCGCGGGGATGTGGACCGACGCAACCTGGAACGCCAACGGTCACGCCGCGCTTGGTTTCTCCGGACTCTACGTCCAAGCCAGTGCGGCGAATGACTTTTCAAACTTCATGGTGTTCAACGTGTTGCCCACACTGCAGGACCCGTCGAGCAACGATGTGTTCCTCGCCGATCAGTCGGGTAACAACTATCCGGCATCGCTGAGTCCTGATGACATCATTACTGTCTCAGTCGAGACGGGCAATGCGCAGCCCGGTGTGACGATGGCGATCGGTAACAATTTCTCTGACGTCGTTGGCACCGACGCGAACGGAAGCGTGCTCACCTTCAGTGCGAGCCCCGCTCCGGTTGCGGTGGCGAGTAACACGAGCCAATGCATTGGAGAGACCGGTGTTGCCGCTGCCCAAGTGACGCAGCTGCAGGCAATCGTTGCGCCAACGAACGACCCGAATGCGGGCTTTGGGGTAGACGGAGTCTCGGGGCGCATGTACGTCGAGAGCAATGGCGCATGTCTACTTTCGACACCGGTGTGGGACTCGACGACCCAGACTCTCACCTGGACAGTGGGCGCCCCACACTTCTTGTCCGATGGAACGACGGTCAATCAAGGTTTCTACCAGGCAATGATTCCAGGCGCTGACGCGACGTTGCTCTGGGGGCTCACGAACATCAATCAAGCGGCGAGTGCACTCGTAGTTTCAGAGACCTCATCAGGTGGAGCGACGTCACAGATCGCCGAGAGTTCCGTCTCGGTGAAGGGCGGCAATATCATCATCAGTGCGACTGGTTTCAGTTTCTCCTCGCCGAAGTTCAAGATTTCCAAGAACCCGAGGTACAAGCATTTCACGACCAAGAAGCCACGCACGATTACCTGTGAGCGTGGCAAGCAGGTGAAGAAAGTGACGTCACGCGCGCCAAGGTGCCCTCGAGGTTTTCACGTGAAGTAGCTCGACGTACGATGCGCGACCAGCCCTCAGGCGACTTCTCGGCACGAACGAGCGCTGGATTACGATATCTCGCTAGATAACTGCTCGTCATCGGCATAGTCGGATGGCCAGTGCGCTGATCAATGCGAGGGAGAGCGGTCATGAGGACACGAGAGACAGCGCCAGTAGGATCACCGTGTTGGACGGATTTATGGACGTCAGATGTGGAGGGGAGTGGCAACTTCTACGGCGCGCTCTTTGGTTGGCAAGCGCTTGCACCGAATCCTGAGTTCGGTGGGTACTTAATGTTCACCCACAACGGCGTACCCGTTGCGGGTGCGATGGGTGACATGGGCGACATGCCGGCGAACGACGCATGAAAGATATACCTCAGCACCGATGACGTGAGCACCCTCGTGCAGCGGGCAGAGCAGATGGGTACGGTTCTCTTTGGGCCACCAATGCCGGTGGCGGACCTTGGCGAACAGGTGGTCTTCACTAACCCGACTGGCGCGGGACTCGCTGCGTGGCAACCCGGCACCTTCCACGGCTTTGGCGTACTCGAGACACACGCGACGCCGAGTTGGTTCGAGTTGCACACCACGGACTTCGAGCGCGCGGTGTCGTTCTACGAAGAGGTCGTTGGCGTGCGCGCGCTCATGATGTCTGACGCCGACGAGTTTCGCTACGCCACGATTCGTAGTGAGGACACCGAACTCGATATCGCTGGAATACTCGACGCCAGGTCGATGCTCGGTGAGAGCGGGACTTCGCATTGGACAACGTACTGGGAGGTGGATGACATTGACGAGTCGACGTCGCGACTCTTGACGCTCGGTGACTCGGTGATAGATGCACCGATTGACACACCCTATGGACGCATGGCAACCGTTGCGGATTTGCGTGGTGCGCAGTTTCGGCTCAGAACGGGTCCGAGCTGGTCGTAACTGAACTGTAATGAGCGTGCCGACCGTGGCTCGTATCAGGTGACACGCTCAAGGATGGGCGTTTGTATGGTCGAGCCTCGACCATTTCTTGGTGACAGGGCGTTAGGCTTTGACTACTAGCTGGGAACGTTGTCGGCGTGTGCGAAAGCAGCCCCGATGATCGTGCTCAAGAAATGGTGGCCACCGAACCAATGTCGTCAGAGTTTTATTCGAGAGTCACACGAGCGCGCATCGAGTCAGGGGCGACACTCTTTCCTCCTCTTTCAGGGAGTAATGAGGTCGACGGCATCCAACTACCGAGATTCCCGACCCGTGAGTCACGCGGTACGACGTTTCCTTCGATTTCGGACTACGCGTTCCTATCGGACTGTGAGAATTCTTGCCTCATCGCCCCGTCGGGTGCGGTTGAATGGCTGTGTCTTCCGTTGCCTCACGACCCGAGCGTGTTTGGAACGATACTGGATCGGCGCGCGGGCTCATTTCGACTGGCACCGGCCGAGACTGCGGTGCCCGCCCACCGCCACTACATTCCCGGGACCATGGTGCTCGCCACCACGTGGCAGACAAGCACTGGGTGGCTCGCCGTGTACGACTTCTTGGCCGTTGGACCGTGGCCGCTGGACGCGGAGCGTCCGGCACATTACTCGCGCGAACGAGGCGAGTTCGGCGCTCGTCACGCACTGGTGCGAACGGCGACGTGCCTCTTTGGCACGGTCGACGTGGCGCTCAATTGCGAGCCGTCATTTGACTACGGACGAGACGACGCGGAGTGGTCGTTCACCAGTTCCTCGCGCACCAGTGTCGCAACGACGTCGAACGACACCGTCGGGATCTTGTTGAGTGGTGATATGCCGCTCGAGGTCGATGGACGCTCGGTGTATTCGCGCCGTCGCCTGTACGAGGGGGAGTCGACCTTCGTGGTGCTCGATTGGAGCGAGGTGCCCGTCGTGTCGCAACGCTCCGACGTCGATCGATACCTTGGTGAGACCAGTCACTTCTGGCGTAAGTGGATCGCCGGCGGTAAGTTCCCCGACCACCCGTGGCGCGAGTTCCTCCAGCGCAGCGTCTTGACGTTGAAGGGTCTCACCTATACACCGAGCGGTGCATTGCTCGCGGCCTCAACGACGTCGCTCCCCGAGCAGTTGGGAGGATCGCGTAACTGGGATTATCGCTATACCTGGCTACGAGACACTGCATTTGCGCTTCGCGCGCTGCACTCGCTCGGTTTTGAGACGGAGGCCGAAGCGTTCCTGCAGTTCCTCAGCGAAGTGCTCGAGCCAGTCGACGAGAATGGTGTAGGTCTCTTACCGCTGCACGACATGCAGGTCTTGTACCCCGTCGACGGTACGTCGAATCAGGTAGAAGTTGAGCTCGGACACCTCAGTGGCTACGCCGAGAGCAAGCCCGTTCGCGCGGGCAACGCGGCTTTTGATCAGACGCAGTTCGACATCTATGGTGCCGTGGTCGACTGCATCTTTGAACAGACTCGCTCGGGGGAGTCGCTGAGTGACCGCTCTTGGCGAGTTGTTGTCCATTCGGTGGAGTCAGCGTTACGGCACTGGCGCGGACCGGATCGCGGCATCTGGGAGATCCGTGGCGAACCCCAACATTTCACCTTCTCCAAGGTGATGTGTTGGGTGGCGCTTGACCGGGGGGCGCGTCTGGCGGAGTCTCGACATCAGACGGTCGAAACCGAACGTTGGCGCGCCGCCGCCGAGGAGATACACGCGGACGTTTGTGAGCACGGGATCGGTGCGCGGGGCGTCTTCACCCAGTCCTACGGCTCCGAGGAGCTCGACGCATCGCTGCTGATGCTGCCAATGCTCGGCTTTTTACCCCTCGATGACGAACGACAACGCGCGACTGTTTTTGCAATCGCGGACGAACTCGCCGATGGTGCCTTTGTCTATCGGTATCGCACGAGGACGACCGACGATGGTCTCGACGGTGAATCCGAGCAGAGTTTCACCATCTGCTCGTTCTGGCTCGTCTCGGCGCTCGTGTTGATCGGAGAGTTGGACCTCGCGCGCTCACACTGTGAGAAATTGATCGCCGCCGCCAGTTCGCTCGGCCTCTACGCCGAGGAGATTGACCCAGTCACGAGTCGCCATTTCGGCAACTTCCCTCAAGCCCTCACGCACTTGGCCCTCATCAATGCCGTGCTTCGTGTGATCACGGCCGAAGAACGCGCGCGAGGCGGGCACGGGACCTCAGGTGACCGTGATAGCTGGTGGCACGAGGCGGCGAAGATGGATGGCGAGCGAACCGGCACCGAGGATGACACCGAGGCCGTTGCCTGAGCGTTGCCAGGTGACGTCGCTGCCACTCAATCGACGACCACCCGAGCGGCAAAGTCGTGGCTATCCAAAGTACTGGCTGCGAGTTGTCTGTGAGAATGGTGAGAACAGGGCATCGCCCGTGTAACTATATGCATTTCACCCTGCACCGAGGTGGGCTTTCAACCGTATGCTTGCCCAGAGGTGTGCAACATGACGCAGGTACGTAGTGACGAGATTGGACCTGCCAGTAAGGTTCCGAGCGGCGTTTCACCGAGACAACCGTTGGCTGAGTTGGTGGTCCTAGCCAACCGACTGCCGGTGAGGTATTCGTCGAGTGGTGACGGCGGCGAATGGCTCCCGAGTCCCGGGGGCCTCGCTTCGGCGTTGACGGCCGTGCTGGTGAAGAACAACGGACTGTGGGTCGGCTGGCCGGGTTCGTCGGACCACGGCGCGCCGCCGCCAGAGTACGACGGAATCCAACTGAAGGCGGTTGACATCAGTGAAGAGGAGTACGCGGAGTACTACCTCGGGTTCTCCAACGCCACCTTGTGGCCGCTCTACCATGACGCGATTCGCTATCCGGAGTTCCACCGGAGTTGGTGGCAGTCCTACCAAGCGGTGAACGAACGATTCGCCAAGGCGGCCGCCGAATCAGTCGCGCCCGGTGGGACGGTCTGGATCCAGGACTATCAACTGCAATTGGTGCCGCGTCTGCTTCGTCGCCTTCGACCCGACGTGCGCATTGGTTTCTTCTTGCACATTCCATTTCCGTCGGCGGAACTCTTCATGCAACTTCCGTGGCGTCGTCAGATTCTCGAGGGCTTGCTCGGGGCGGACCTGATCGGGTTCCAAGTGCACTCTGATGCGACCAACTTCGCTCGTATCACGCGCCGATTAACGAGCGCCGACGGCCCGTCAACGCACCTGAGTTTCGAAGGTCGTTCGGTCAGGTTGGGTGCATATCCGATTTCAGTCGATTGTGCCCAGATCAGTGAGATGGTGGCCAACCCCGCGATACGCGCCCGCGCGACGGCCATCCGACTCGAGCTCGGAAATCCGACCACGGTGTTGCTCGGTGTGGACCGACTCGACTACACGAAGGGTATTGGCCAGCGGATTCGCGCCGTGTCCGAGCTCTACGCCGACGGCTTCTTGGTACCGGGTGAGCACGTGATGGTCCAAATCGCGGTACCCAGTCGAGAGTCAGACGCCCACTACGAGGACGAACGGCGTACCCTCGAGCAGTTGGTGAGCGGTGCCAATGGCGACCAGGGGCACGTGGGCAGCCCCGTCATCCACTACATCCATCAGAACCTCGCGTTCGAAGAGTTGGTGGCGCTCTACCTGGCGGCGGACGTGATGCTCGTCACTCCATTTCGCGACGGCATGAATTTGGTGGCCAAGGAGTATGTGATGAGTCGAGCCGACATGACCGGCCGCTTGGTGTTGAGCGAATTTGCGGGAGCCGCCGCCGAGCTTCGTGGTGCGTTCATGGTAAACCCCCACGACCTCGATGGCTTGAAGGAAGCGATCTGCAGCGCGGTGAAGGCGAGCAGTAAAGAGGCGAAGACCCGCATGGCCCGCATGCGCCGTCACACCTTGCGCCGCACCGTCTACGACTGGGCTGATTCGTTCCTCACAGCATTGAGCGACGGAGAGCGCTAGCGCCTCGCGTGGGCTGACGCTAGATCTCGTCGATCAAGTCCGCGATTGAGTCAACGATGCGAGTTGGTCGATAGGGCAGGTGACGAGTCTCGTTCTCTTGGGTGACGCCCGACAGCACGAGAATCGTGGTGAGCCCGGCTTCGACACCCGCGAGGATGTCGGTCTCCATGCGATCGCCAACCATCACGGCCGACTTCGAATGGCCGTCGAGGATCCTGAGCGCCTCACGGATCATGATGGGGTTGGGTTTTCCCACGAAGTATGGCTTCACGCCGGTCGCGCTCTCAATGAGTCTGGCCATCGCGCCACACCCCGGGAGTGAGCCGGTCGCTCCGGGACCGGTGGGTTCGGGATTGGTCGCCACGAAGCGACTTCCGCGCTCGATCAGGCCAATTGCGGTTGCGAACTCGTCAAAGGAATAGTCCTGGGTCTCGCCGAGGACCACGTACTGGGGGGACTGGTCGGACTCTGTGTAGCCCACCGCACGCAACGCCTCGTGCACGCCCGCTTCACCAATGACGAATGCCGTTCCGTTGGGGTGTTGGGACTGGACGAAGCGAGCGGTGGCCATGGCCGAGGTCCAGAGCTCACCGGGAGCGACGTCAAGTCCCATGGCCGAGAGCCGCTCCGACAGGCCCTCAGGGGTGAGGAATGAGTTGTTCGTGAGCACCAGGAACGACCTGTTGGCTTCTCGGAGCCGTGCCAGGAATCGATCGGCACCCGCGACCATGCGACCGTCGCTGACGAGGACACCATCCATGTCACAGAGCCAACTCTGGGGAAGGTTGGTTGCATGCATGTATACATTATTAAGGTCAAACGTCAATCACGGCGAATCGGAGGTTGTGCGTGCCATAACGATGGGCTTTGGCGTCACGTGCGAGCGCGGTTCGCCTCGCCGGGCGGTCACACTTCTCTGTGCGCAGTCCGTTGTGCGAGATGTCCGTTGACGCAGGTATTTTGTGCACTCTCTGCGAAATTGCACGACATGCAACAAAGTGGCATACTGGCCCCATGTCAACGCCAGAGGTTGGACGTCGCGAACGAAAGAAGTCCCAGACGCACCAATCGCTGCGTGTGGCGGCACTGCGACTCTGTGCTGAGCGCGGGTTCGGTGAGGTGACCGTCGAGGACATTGCCGACGAGGCCGATGTCGCGGTGCGCACCTTCTACGCCCACTATCCCTCAAAAGAGGACGCCATAGTGGGCTTTGACGCTTCACGCGTCGAGCAGCTGCGCGTCGCGTTGCTCGAACGTCCGCTCGACGAAGCGCCGCTCGAGTCGCTGCGGGTCGTACTACAGCGCCTGCACGACGAGTCGCGCGACGAATGGCCGCTTCGTATGCAGGTCTTGCAGAAGAACCCAGTACTCGTGCCTCGCATGTTCGCGTCCTTCGTCATCTTCGAGCGAGCCATGATCGAGACGATTGCGTCTCGCACCAACACCGATGCGACGTCTGAGCTGTATCCCGCTCTGGTGACGGCGGTCGCGACC
>JABBNY010000023.1:8114-11718 GCA_019352095.1 Acidobacteriota bacterium | reverse complement strand
CGCGACCGCCGGGTTCCGGGCCTCGATCAGCGCGTGGCGAGCGGGCGGCAGCCAACAGGCCTTCGCTCAAATCCTCGAAGATGCCTTCGACCAGATCGGTCGAGGACTCGAAGCACCCCAGGTGCCCTCGAGCGCGAAGCACCGACGCCGCGCTACGCCCGCGAAAGGGTCCTAGTTGTTGCTCTGGAGACTCCTTCGAACGTACCTGCGCCCGTACCTGCGTCAGATCACCATCCTGGTGGTACTGCTCGTCGCCCAGACCGTCGGGAACCTGTACCTGCCAAACCTCAACGCCGACATCATCAACGACGGCGTGATAACGGGGAACCTGCACTACATCTTGCACACCGGTGAATGGATGTTGGCCTTGGCGCTGATCATTGGCGTGTTCTCGATCATCGCGATCTATTGGGCGTCGCAAGTCTCAATGGGTGCGGGTGCCGACATCAGGGGCGCGGTCTTCAGTCGGGTCCAGAACTTCTCGGCGCGCGACATGAACAGCTTTGGCACGGCCTCACTCATCACTCGAAACACCAACGACATCCAACAGATCCAACTCTTCTTGCAGATGGCACTCACCATGATGGTGATCGCGCCGATCATGTGCTTCGGTGGCATCATCATGGCGCTGCACGAGGGCC
Organism: Acidobacteriota bacterium; assembly: GCA_019352095.1. Lineage (GTDB taxonomy): Bacteria > Actinomycetota > Acidimicrobiia > Acidimicrobiales > RAAP-2 > RAAP-2. Next base: position 11,077 of record JABBNY010000023.1, on the reverse strand, counting down.
TCAAATTGTCGCTCCTCCTCCTCGTGGCGGTCCCGGTCATGGGGATCTTCGTCGGCGCCGTGATGGTCAAGGTCGTCCCGCAGTTCCGCTCGATGCAAACCAAGATCGACCGTATCAACGAGGTGCTTCGTGAACAGATAACCGGCGTACGAGTGATCCGGGCGTTCGTGCGAAATGAGTCCGAGGCGCAGCGCTTCGACGTGGCCAACGTCGCGCTCACCAAGACCGCCCTCAGTGTCAATCGCACCTTCGCGCTGATGTTGCCCACCATGATGGTGATCCTCAATCTCTCGTCGGTGGCGGTGATCTGGTTCGGTGGACGATTGGTCAACGAAGGCGCCATGCCCATTGGTAATCTCACAGCGTTCCTCACCTACATCTTGCAGATCCTGCTGTCGGTGATGATGGCGGTGATGGTGGCCATCTTGTTGCCCCGCGCGGCCGCGAGCGCTGAGCGCGTCATGCAGGTGCTCGATACCACGCCGGTGATTGTCGACCCCGTGCGTCCCGTGACGCCACGTGAGATGAGTGGTCGCGTGCAGTTCTCGAACGTGTCTTTTGCCTACCCCGGCAGCGAGCGTGCGGTACTCGAAGGACTGAACTTCACCTTCGAGCCCGGTGCCACGAGTGCGATCATCGGCGGCACGGGCAGCGGTAAGACAACGCTCCTCAACCTTATCCCTCGGTTCTTCGACGCGTCTGAGGGTCACCTCCTGGTGAACGGCGTTGACGTGCGCGACCAAGCTCGCGAACAGCTCTGGGGTTCACTCGGTATCGTGCCCCAGGCGGCGTACCTGTTCAGTGGTACCGTGGCGACCAATCTCCGTTTCGGACGCAACGACGCGAGCGACGAGCAACTGTGGCGTGCGCTCGAGATCGCCCAGGCGAGTGATTTCGTGCTCGAGATGTCCGGCGGGCTCGAGGCGCGCATCGACCAGGGTGGCACCAATGTGTCGGGCGGACAACGCCAACGACTCGCCATTGCACGCGCGCTCGTGAAGGAGCCCAACATCTACTTGTTCGACGACTGCTTCTCGGCCCTGGACGCGGCGACCGACGCTCGCCTGCGCGCGGCACTGAGAACCGGCACCGGTAGCGCATCAGTGATCATCATCGCCCAACGCGTCAGTACGATCATGCACGCAGACCGGATCGTTGTCCTTGACAACGGACGTGTCGTGGGCATGGGCACCCACGAGCAACTCCTCGCAGGTTGCGACGAGTATCGACAGATCGTCGTGTCACAGCTGGGTGCGGAGGCCGCGCGATGAGCATGGGCATGGGACCAATGCGTGGCGCTGGGGTGCCGGTGCAAAAGAGCAAGGACCTTCGCGGCACCACGCGCCGGTTGTTCTCGCTCCTCGGTCCGGAGCGATTCAAACTCGCCCTCGCCCTGGGGTTGGGCGTCGCGTCGGTGGGTTTCATGGTCTCGGGTCCCCAGATCCTCGGCAACGCCACCAACGTCTTGTTCGACGGGATCGTGGGCAAAATGCTCCCCGCGGGGACCACCAAGGCCCAGGCAATTGCGTTGTTGCGAACCCACGGCCACGGCCAACTCGCGTCAATGATCTCGGGAATGAACGTGACCCCCGGGGTCGGTGTCGACATCACCCGGATGGGTCAGGTGCTCGGCGCCGCGGCGTTGGTGTACCTGGTGGGTGCGGCCTTCAACTACCTACAGGGCTTCACGATGTCGGGGCTCACCCAGCGGCTCATGTCACAGATGCGCGGCGACGTCGAGACCAAGATGAGTCGCCTGCCGCTTCGCTACTTTGACAGCCATTCCCACGGCGACGTCCTTAGCCGGGTGACCAACGACATCGACAACCTCACGACGACGATTCAACAGGGTCTCAGCCAATTGATCACCTCGGTACTCACAATCGTGGGGGTCATGGGGATGATGTTCTGGATCTCGCCGCTGCTCGCGGCGGTCAGCATCGTCACCATCCCGCTCGCCCTCGTCGTCACCACGCTGATCGCCAAACGATCCCAGCGACACTTCGCCGACCAGTGGCGCCAGACCGGCTCGCTCAACGGACTGGTCGAAGAGACTCATACCGGCCATGAACTTGTCCAGGTCTACGGGCGAAGCGAGGCCACCGTCGCGGAGTTCAACCGTCAGAACACGTCGCTCTATCTCGCGAGTTTCAAGGCCCAGTTCCTTTCGGGAATGATCCAACCGTCCATGCAGTTCATCTCCAACATCAATTACGTGACTATTGCGGTGCTCGGCGGGTACCGGGTCGCGTCGGGACTGTTGTCGTTGGGCGCGGTCACGGCGTTCATCCAGTACTCACGTCAGTTCACAATGCCCATCACCCAGATCGCGAGTCAGATGAACATGCTCCAGTCCGGCGTCGCCTCCGCCGAGCGGGTCTTCGAGTTCCTCGACGCCGACGAGGAACCCTCCGATATCGAGGGTACCCACCTCGCCGGCATCGAGGCCGGCCTGGGGGGTGCGGTCACCTTGGACAAGGTGTGCTTTCGCTACGAGCCCACTGAACCACTCATCGAGGATTTCAGCCTCGACGTTGCGCCGGGCGAGATGGTGGCGATCGTTGGACCGACCGGCGCGGGCAAGACCACGGTGGTCAATCTGCTCGTTCGTTTCTACGAGATCGATTCGGGGCGCATCCTCCTCGACGGGACCGATTACCGAGATCTCACGAGAGATCAGGTGCGCGGGGCCTTTGGGATGGTCCTGCAGGACACGTGGATGTTCTCGGGATCGATTCGAGACAACATCCGCTACGGCAAGCCTGACGCGAGCGACGAGGAAGTGGTCGCCGCGGCCGAGGCCGCGCACGTCGACAGTTTCGTGCGCACCTTGCCCGACGGCTACGCGACGATCCTCGACGAGGATGCGTCGAACCTCTCCTCGGGTCAAAAACAGCTGCTCACCATCGCGCGCGCGTTTCTCGCCGACCATGCGGCACGAACGCGCGGCGGGCACATCGCGC
>JABBNY010000023.1:0-8104 GCA_019352095.1 Acidobacteriota bacterium | reverse complement strand
GTAACGTCGACACGCGAACTGAAGTACTCATTCAAGAAGCGATGGCCCGACTGCGCGTGGGTCGCACCAGCTTCGTCATCGCGCACCGACTCTCGACCATTAGAGATGCCCACACGATCATCGTCATGGAGCACGGGCGCATCGTGGAGCAGGGCGACCACGAATCGCTGATGCGCGCCAAGGGCCCGTACTACGACCTCTACGAGAGTCAGTTCAGCGGCGCGAGCAGTTGAGGTAACTCGCCGTCGCGACGGCTGTACTGGGACCGTCGTCGCCGACGGACTGGACGGCGCAACTCAGCGTTCGAGCACGATGCTCACGGGGCAGTGGTCGCTGCCCATGATCTCTGAGTGGATTTCTGCCGATGTGATGCGAGGGGCGAGGTCGTCAGAGACGAGGAAGTAGTCAATACGCCATCCGACGTTGCGCGATCGGGCACCCGAAAAGTTTGACCACCACGTGTAGTGTCCGTTGCCCTGGGTGAACATGCGAAACGAATCCACGAAACCGGTGCCGATCAACTGGTTCAGTCCGTGACGTTCTTCGCTGGTGAATCCAGCTTTGCCGACGTTGGCCTTGGGGTTCGCAAGGTCGTCTTCGGTGTGGGCCACGTTGAGGTCGCCGCATACCGCGACGGGCTTTTTCTTCTTGAGCGTCTTTAGATAGTCGAGGAACGCCGGATCCCATTTGGCGTGTCGAAGTTGCAGGCGACTGAGGTCGCCCTTCGCGTTGGGGGTGTAGACGGTGACGAGATAGAAGTCGTCGAACTCAGCAGTGATGACGCGGCCCTCGTTGTTGGGGTCACCGAAGGTGTCCTCAGCGAGCCCGTGTTTTTTCACGAGTGACGCGGGGAGGCCGGTCGTGACGTTGAGCACGGGGTGTTTGGAGAAGATGGCGGTGCCGGAATACCCCTTCTTCTGTGCGGGGTGCCAGTACTCCTCGTAGCCTTCGAGTATCAACTCGGATTGGTGCCGCTCGGCTTTGATCTCTTGGAGGCAGATGACGTCGGGCGAGAGGGCTTCGAGGAAGGGGACGAACATTCCTTTTCGGTGTACTGCCCTGATTCCATTGACGTTCCACGACACAATTCGCATGCGCCATGGTAACAATCTCGCTCAGAAACCCGTGCGCGCCGACCGCCGCCGCCACCGGTTCACCACAGCGACGAGAGGTGTCCCGTGACCGCGCTCGAAGCGTCGATCTCTACTACCGGGGTGGTACGCGCTGCCGCGTCGTCGCTGACCGTACGGATCTCTTCGAGCGTGGGGCGTACCCGGGCGCTCAAGAACCGAGAAGGTTGCGCCCACGAATGGTCATCGTGGACGCGGTGGTGATGGTAGCGAAGGGGTACGTAGATTGCGAGGTCACGCCGCGCGCGGGTGATTGAGACGTAGAAGAGTCGTCGCTCCTCTTCGAGGCCCTCGGGGGTGGTGAGGGCCATGTCAGAGGGGAAATTGCCATCGGCGGCGTGAATGACGTGCACCGCATCGAACTCAAGGCCCTTGGCCGAGTGCACGGTGGAGAGTACGAGCCAATCCTCATCAATGGTCGGCGCACCCGCGAGGTCGCCACTCGACAATGGTGGCTCGAGGACCTGCTCAGCCGCGACGTCGCTCAACCTCGTCGCGTCGCCACACGCGAGCACGAGGGCCCCCAGGTCTTCGAGGCGCGGTGCGGCGTCGTCGTAGGCATTGACGATGAGGGGCGTCACCGCTCGACGGATTCGCTCCGCGTGTAGCGCCACGGGCTCGTTCACGTGCTGGGCTAACGCGTCGAGCAGGTCTGAGACGATGACGTCACTCTCTCGCGGCAACCCCGCCAGCACGTGCTGGCGGCGAGGGGCGATGCCGCCGTGCGAGAGGGGGAGCGCACCGTCCTGGTCGCGCATGGCGTCCACGGCCCGACGCGCCCTCGCGGGCCCGACGCCCGGCACGTGCTGGAGCAGGCGAAACCACGCCATCTCGTCACGCGGATTGTCGGCGAGTCGAAAGGCCGCGAGAAGGTCCTTCACGTGGGCCGCCTCGAGGTAACGTAGGCCGCCGTACTTCACGAAGGGGATGCGCCGGCGACTCAGTTCGAGCTCCAGGTCGGCGCTGTGGTGAGCGGCGCGAAAGAGTACCGCCTGTCGCTGCAAGGAGACGCCCTGTTCGTAGAGCTCGAGGACGCGATCGGTGACGAGCTCAGATTGGTGGCGCTCGTCAAAGCAGTGCACGAGTTGGGGTTGGCGAGCGCCGGGCAGGGGAGCCTTTTCTCGAAGAACTGAGCTGAACCCCTCGGGCGCATCAGCCGCAACGGCGTTAGCCACGTTCAAGATCGGCGCCGTCGAACGGTAGTTGAGGTTCAGCGTGATGGTGGTGAGGTCGTTGAAGTATTGCTCGGCGTCGAGCAGGAACCGCGCCGACGCACCACGAAAGCTGTAGATCGCCTGGGCGTCGTCGCCAACGAGCGTGACCCTCGAATCGTTGCGGCGAAGGCCCGTGAGTACCTCGAGCTGCAAGAGATTCACGTCCTGGAACTCGTCGACGAGAATATGGTCGTATCCGGCACCGAGTACGTCGCCCAGGTGATCGTCGTGCACCGCTACGCGCCAAAAGAGCAACAAGTCGTCGAAGTCCAAGAGTCCCAGCGCTCTCTTTCGTGCGACGAACGCCCGAAAGACCGCCGCGACGTCATCTACGCGGTCCGCACACCACGGTGTGTGCTCGAGCATCACGTCGCGGAGAGGGGTTGCGGTGTTGACCGCGCGTGAGTAGAGCGACGCCAGCGTGGCCTTCTTCGGGAGCCGTCGCGATCCACTGAGCACCCCGAGATCGGCGCGCACCAAATCCATGAGGTCGGCCGCATCCGCGTGATCGAGGACACCGAACCCCTCTGGAAGACCAACGGTGGCGTGATGGTGTCGAAGCGTGCGGTGGGCCACTGAATGAAAGGTGCCACCCGAGACCCTTCGCACGTGATCGGCACCGCTGAGTGCGCGCACACGGTTCACGATGTCGCGTGCCGCGCGGCGAGTGAACGTGAGCAACAAGATGCGCTCGGGGGCGACACCTCGCTCCAGCAGTACCTCGACGCGCGCCGTGAGGGTCGTGGTTTTGCCCGTGCCCGGGCCCGCGATGACACGAAGTGGGCCGTCACCGAACGTTGCTGCTTCGAATTGCTCGGCGTTCAGGGATCGTTGAGAGGCGAACATGTGTTCGACTCTAGTGAGGACCGCTGACACCTAGTGTGACGCCGGGCGTTGAAATCGTTCCACCCTTACGGGTTCTAACGGTCGTATCAGGACCGATAGGTTGAATGAATGTCGAGTTCGCGTTCACCGTTTCGTGGCCAGAACGTCGCAGAATCGTCCGGGTCGCGAGTGTCGAGTGCCGTAGCGAGTGAGAACGGCCTCGCGTGCTGATTCCTGAGTTGTCGCGCCGCCGCCGCTTGGGCATCCTCACCATCTGTTGTATGAGCCTCTTCATTGTCTACGTCGACAACACCATCGTGAACGTCGCATTACCCTCGATGGGTCGAGACTTTCACACCTCGCTCTCGGGTCTGCAATGGATTGTCGACGGGTACACGCTCGTGCTCGCGAGTCTTTTCATGCTCTCGGGTTCGACGGCCGACCGACTTGGTCGCAGGAAGATCTTTTCGGTCGGACTGTCGCTGTTCGTGCTTGGATCGCTCGCGTGCAGTCTGGCCCCGACTCTTTCGTGGCTCGTGCTCTTTCGCATGCTGCAAGCGGTCGGTGGCTCGATGCTCAATCCGGTGGCTATGTCGATAATCCGCAATACCTTCAACGATCCCCGAGAACGTGCGCAAGCCATTGGCATCTGGGGTGGCATCACGGGCGTGGCGTTAGCGGCGGGACCGGTGCTCGGTGGCCTGCTCGTCCAGGGCGTCGGGTGGCGGTCAATCTTTTGGGTCAATATCCCTTTTGGTGTCCTCGCCCTCGTTCTCGCGAACCTGTTCATTCCCGAATCAAGAGCCGAGCAGGCCCGTCGCCTCGATCCCATCGGCCAGGTACTGGTGTTTGTGACACTGGCGAGCACCACCTACGCCATCATCGAAGGTCCCGGTCGTGGGTGGGCCTCATTTGAGATACTCGGGCTCTTCGCGCTTGCGGCGCTGGGCCTGGTGGCACTCGCGCTGTACGAGTTGCGCCGTCACGAGGCCCTCATTGAAATCCGCTTTTTCAAGAGTGCACCGTTTTCGGGCGCGACCATCATTGCGGTCGCCTCATTCTTCGCCTTTGGGGGCTTCTTGTTCTTGAACACGCTGTACCTTCAAGACACCCGCGGTCTGTCGGCGCTGAGTGCCGGTCTGGACACCTTGCCAATGGCGGTGTCGATGGCGGTGCTGTCCTCGCTGTCGGGGCGCATGGTTGGACGCTGGGGTGCGCGTCCGTCGTTGGTACTCGCGGGCGCCGCCATGGCGGCGGGGAGCATGATGTTGACGGGCCTCTCGCACTCGACCTCGTTCAGTTACCTTTTCGCGGCGTACATTGTCTTTGGCATCGGGTTTGGACTCGTGAATGCGCCCATCACCAACACCGCGGTGTCAGGAATGCCGGCGAGCCAAGCCGGTGTGGCGGCCGCGGTGGCGGCGACGAGCCGTCAGATCGGCCAGACCCTGGGTGTGGGTATCGTCGGCTCGGCGATCGCGGCCGGTGTCGGCCGCGGTTTCTACTCGACTGGCTTCACCCAGACGTCGCACGCTGACTGGTGGCTGCTCACCGGTTGCGGGGTCCTGGTACTCGTGGTCGGCCTGCTCAGCACGTCGAGCTGGGCCGTTCGAACAGCGCAGCGCACCGCCGTGCGTTTTGACCTCGATGATGGTTCAACTCACTTGGCGACTACGACATGAACCTGGTGTTCACGACATCTCGTTTGGATTTTTTTTGAACTCGATGACTTCGAGTTCGTCGCTCTCTCGAAGCGATTCGTGGTGGGCAACTTGACCTTGCTCTCGCTCGATGAGCTCGTTGTCAGGAGCGGCTTCGATGTGCACTAACAGGTCATCGGCGTTGGGCGACGCACGAATCAACTCGTCGAGTTTCAACTGGAGCACTTTTTGATGACGGCTCTGGGTGTGTTGAATGACGAAGAGCATCAACAGGGTGATGAGGCTCACCACCGTCGCGAAGCCAACTTCCCAGTTGCCAGGAAAGCCCATGATGCTGAGCGTGATCCCAAAACAGAGCAGCAGGACGAACACCGTTGCCGAAACGCCGGCGCGCGAGGTGAAGTCACTCACGGCGTGCACAAGGTGGCTAATTCGTTGCTTAATCGCTGAGTCTTCCACTCGACCTCCAAGTCTTTGGTACTCGAGAAAGGATCTCCGACTCGTGGCGCTCGCTCGCGGTCTCGCAGCTCGCATTCGAGCGAAGTCTCCAACGGTGTAGCGAACCCAGCGTACCGTGCGAACGCCCGAGCTCGGTCCTAACTTCGAAGCACTACGTTGAGCGGTGTTTCGCCGCGTCGCACGCGCCCAATCTGCTCGAGGAGTAGGCGTTTGGCGCGTGGCTGCATGGCCGAAGTCGCCCCACCGACGTGGGGGCTTATAAGGACGTTCTCGAGCGCGAAGAGTGGATGTCCATCGGGGAGCGGTTCGGGGTCGACGACATCGAGTGCGAGACGCACTCGGCCTGAACTCGCGTGGCGCACCATCGCGTCAGTGTCGGCTACTCGACCGCGTGCGACATTGACGAGCAGCGCGCCGTCGCGCATCGAGTTCAGAAAGTCGTCATCGACGAGTCGTGTTGTCCCAGGTGTCAGCGGCACTGCGACGATGACGATGTCCGCTCGCGCGAGAAGCTCCGGCAGCGACGCGACACCGTGAATGGTTCCTCGCTCGTCCTCACGTTCGTGGCCCGCCACACGCGTGATCGAAACCTCGAATGCAATGAGCCGCTCCTCTATGGCTCGCCCCACGCCGCCGTAGCCAATGAGCAGAACTTCTCGGTCGGCGAGACTTGGTCGCACCTGAGGAGCCCAGTGGCCTTTCTCCGCGGCGCGCACGAAGTCGGGTATCGCGCGCTGGGCACTGAGCACGAGCGCGAGCGCCAGTTCCGCGGTCGATGCCTCGTGGACCGATGCCGCGTTCGCGTAGACGTTTCCCGGCGGCAACACCGCTGCGACACCGTCGTAGCCGATCGAAAGACTTTGTACCAGTTGTGTCCTCACCTTCGAGAGCGCGGCCAGTCGAGTCGTCCCACCCATGTACGGCGGCACCACGATGTCGATGACGTCGAGTGGTGGAGGTTCTGAGAGGTCCCATTCAATGAAGTCAACGTCCTCGGGTGCCTCCCCGAGCCACGAGCGCACTTCGCTGTTCGGGAGGCTGACGATAAGTCGATGTGACGTCATGACCCGAGCCTAATGAAGTGCACCGTGGCGACGCCCGAAGTGGTCAGTGACCGACGAGGGGCACGTCTGGATGGCTGGTGCGTGGCGCACCTGAGGGGAGCAGGATGGCGGTGAGTACTGCGCCGCCGATGAAGATCATCGCGGAGTATCCGAACGCCGAGGTGTAACTGTGCACGCTCGCCAACTGGACGTTGAGTGCGGTCGGGGCGCGGCCGACGAGGTACGAGGTCGCCGCACTGGCCGCCAATGTGTTGAGAAGCGCCGTACCGATCGAGCCACCGATCTGCTGGGAGGTGTTGACCGACGCCGACGCCACACCGGCATCGTGGGCTTGCACCCCGGCAGTCGCGGTGTTTATGGCGGGCGCGAAGACGAGTCCGATGCCGAGTCCGAGCAAGAGCAAGGGTGAGAAGATGTGCACCATGTACGTCGAGGTGACTCCCAGTTTGGTCAGCCAGTAGAGCGCCGCCGCGGCCATGAGCATGCCGGTGGGCACGAGAGGGCGGGGACCGAATTTAGGGAGCAACACAATGTTCGACAGCTGTGCGGTGATGGTGAGGCCCACGATCATTGGCATGAAGGCGAGACCCGTCGTCACTGCGCTGAAGTGCAGTGTCTCTTGCATGTAATAGGTCAAGAAGAGGAACACGCCGAACATGCCCGATCCAGAGATCAGCATCGCGAGCAACGAGCCACCACGACCGCGATCGAGGATGACACGAAGTGGCAGCAGGGGATACTTCGTGCGACGCTGGACGCGCACGAAACTCACGAGCAGTACCAGTGCGACAAGGAGGCTTGCGATCGTGTAGTGATTGGTCCACGAGGTGGTCTCGGCGTGCGAGAGACCAAAGACGAGCGCGAAGAGACCTGACGTCGCGCTGAGCACGCCGGGCCAGTCCAGCGGGTCGTGGTCGGCACCGTGATCTCGGCGAAGTAACGTCGCCGCACCGAAGATGCCAATGGCCGCGAAGAAGAGGTTGACCAACAGAGTCCATCGCCACGAGGCGTACGAAGTCAGTACGCCACCGAGCAGTAGCCCGAGGGCACCACCCGCTCCGGCGACCGCACCATAGATACCGAACGCCTTACCGCGTTCTTTTGGATTGGTGAAGGTAGTGGTCAAGAGTGCGAGCACCGCAGGCGCGAGCAGGGCACCAAACGCCCCTTGGACCGTTCGTGCGGCCACCAGCATTGTGAAATTGGTCGCCGCGGCGCCAATGGCCGAGGCGACAGCGAAGCCACCCAGTCCGATAATCAACGCGTTCTTTCGGCCAATGTAGTCAGAGATCCTTCCTCCGAGCAGCAAGAGACTGCCAAAGGCGAGCGAGTACCCCGTCACGATCCACTGGCGGTCAGAGTTCGAAAAGTGCAGAGCCTGTTGGGCGGTGGGGAGCGCGATATTGACTATCGTGCCGTCAAGCACGACCATCAATTGTGAGATAGCGAGTACGACCAATATCCACCAGCGTCGGTCGTGATGATGCTCGTCGGGGGTCAACTGCGTTAGCTGGTCGTCTTTGCTGTTGGGTGTTGCAACCGTCGACACGGGTCCTCCTCGTAGATAAATGGAGGGGAGACCTCCACTTGGTCTCCACTATAGCGGTATCCGGAGAAGATACTCCACTTCGGCAAAAAGTCTTGTAGAATAGCGACAGGAGTGTCTATGGGTGGCGAAATGGTGCAAACAAACAATAAACAACAAATGTCACAAATTGCTTCTAAATATTTAGAACATCTGGATCAGTTAT
>JABBNY010000270.1 GCA_019352095.1 Acidobacteriota bacterium | reverse complement strand
ACCTGAAGCCGTGAGCGCCTGTCGACGCGAGATTCGAGGCTGGGTCAAGCCCCGCCAGAATGACGGGTCGATGCCGTCAGTGTTCATTCCTTCAGTGTTTCCGTGTTCCATCATTGCTCCCCTTTTAAATTTCCAACTCATCTAGATTGGTACCGCTCTCCATGGGCGTGACGGCGAAGGTGTGCTCCACCGGCCAGCTCAATAAGACTTCCTCGCCGCTACGAGGGACGATATCCTCGCCGATGTTCTGGGCATAGACCGTGATGTCAGTTCCCGAAGGCATCTCAACCAGGTACTGGTTGCCAACACCTGTGAAGGTCGACACACGCACACGACCTCGCAGTGAATTCCTGTTCGAGCCAATCGTTGCGTCCAACGGCACGATGCTGATCTTCTCTGGCCGGACGCCAACTTTGACCGCCTTGCCCTTCAGATCAAGCGGGAGTCTCGACGTAGGCACGAAGAGTGTCGAGCCCGTAGTGAGCGTGATCGAGGTCACGTCGCCGTCGCGGCTCGCGACCTCACCGGCCAACAAGTTCGACGCGCCAAGAAACGTCGCGACGAATTCGGTCGAGGGACTGTCGTAGACATCCTTGGGAGAACCAATGCCCTCGATTTTACCTTGGCGCATCACAACCAATCGGTCCGACATCGTCATGGCCTCTTCTTGGTCGTGCGTGACATAGAGGAACGTGATGCCGACGCGAGACTGGATCGCTTTGAGCTCGATCTGCATCTGGTGGCGCAACTTCGCGTCAAGTGCCGACATTGGCTCGTCGAGCAACAAGAGCGTCGGCTCGTTCACAAGCGCGCGCGCCAGCGCGATTCGCTGTTGCTGTCCACCCGACAACTGATTGACACGACGCTTCTCAAAGCTCGGAAGGTCGACAATTTCGAGGATTCGTCCCACGCGCTGGCGAATTTCGGCCTTGTTCACCTTCTTGCGATGGAGTCCGAACGCAATGTTGTCAAAGACGTCGAGGTGGGGGAAGAGAGCGTACGACTGAAACACGGTGTTTACGTCGCGGTGATACGGCGCCATGTAGGTGACATCGCGGCCGCCCAACAAGATCTTGCCCGACGTCGGTTCCTCAAAACCGCCCACCATGCGAAGTGTCGTGGTCTTGCCACAACCTGACGGGCCGAGCAGGCTGAAGAACTCACCCTCATCGATGTCGAGATTCAAATCATCTACCGCCGCGACGTCGTCGAACTTCTTCGTGACGTGCTCGAGGCGAACGGTCGCCTTGGCTACACCATCACTCGAGGACGGTTTCAAGTCGTCGATTGACTTTGCGCTGCTCGTGGTCATCGTAGGACCACGCGTTCTACTACGGTCAACGGTTTCAAGGGTTCACCTCTCACTCAGGCACAACGAAGGAAGGAAGAAACGAAGTAGCCGTGACAGTTTGGAGATTGACTACCACTGTCCAGTCTCGAGGTGCCTCACCGCGCGCGCTCATCACGCTCACGCCCACCGCTTCGCCCCCGGTTACCACTATCACCTATCCCCTGTCGTTGGTCGAACACTATAGGCCCACATCAACGACGTGCGAGTTAACGGAGCAATATTTCCTATTCACTACATAACTCCTAGAAGTCAGTGAAGAATTCCCTGAGAATGTGACCGAGAAAACACGTGCAGACACACCACCTGGTCGTGGGCAAAAATCTCTACGTGCGTGACACGCATTGCGCAGATTCTTAGATTTTCGTGTCTCGCCCATTGTCTCCTGTGGAACCACTTTCACACAACGACGCCGTGTGATTCATCTGAAGTGCGCCGAGCAGCTCTTCGAAGATCTTGGGCGTTCTACGCAATCGTTGGTCTGTTGCATCTCTCGGTTCGCACCATAGAAGATGCGACGCATCCTGACTGGACAGTATGCCCAGTCACATCCAAAATCCCTCGCCACGTGGAGTGCTTCATGGTGCATCACACGCCCACGCAAATTGTTGCCATGTCGGTGCGCGTGGCCGAGGTGTCGGTTGGCTAGAACTCGATCTCAGCCGCTGCAAGCGTCGGGTCGATTTGACACCCGTGTCAGGTACTTCAATGATGCGTCTATGTGGTACCCGATGGCGACGTGGCGTCGCGTTGTGACGAACCCAATTCTTGTGATTGGCATCTCGGTCCTTGCGGTCACCCTTCAACCGACGCCGATCGCACTGGCGGCTTCGCCCGATTCACACTCGTACCCGTTGAGCGATGTCAGTGCCGCGTCGACGACTGCGCTGCGTGGCGTTCCCCTGCTCCGCCTTGGAGATCACGGGCCGCTGGTTCGCTCGCTTCAACAAAAGCTCAGCGCTCTTGGATACTGGACCGGTCCCATAGATTCGAGATTTGGACCCCTCACCCAACAAGCAGTCTTCGCGTTGCAAAAGGCGGCGTCGCTTTCGGTCGATGGGGTGGTCGGTGTCGCAACGGCTGGGGCGCTTGCGCGAGGTGTCAAACCACGAATCATCACCACGGCGGGCTCCGAAGTTCAGATCAACCTGCACAGCCAGCTGCTCATGATCGTACGAAGCGGGCGACTCGCAACGATACTCAACACCTCAACGGGTGGCGGCTATTTGTACACGAGTAGCGGTGTGACTTCGCGAGCCACCACACCTCGTGGCGTCTTTAGGATTTTTCGTCAAGTGAACGCCATGGATGTCAGCCCCCTTGGCATGTTGTGGCGCCCCAAGTACTTCGTCTCAGGCTACGCCATCCACGGTTCAGACTCAGTACCCACGGTCGCTCTCTCGCACGGATGTGTGCGCGTGAGCAATCAAGCGATGGATTGGATTTGGGCGTCCCATCAGATGCCCATAGGCACGACGGTACGGATCTACTGACCAGACGTTCGCTCTAACGTGCGGTGCGGGGTCCTCATTCCCGACACCGCACCCCTTCGAAGCACGACTCGTATGGCCAGGACATTTCGAAAGGTCATCGAACCGGGTCTCAACTTGCACACCTCGATGTTCATCTTGGGTTCTGAGTGCCCCCGGCAGGAGTCGAACCCGCAGCCTGACGGGTAGAAACCGTCTGCTCTATCCAGTTGAGCTACAGGGGCGCACTTCAATCGTACCGAGCCGGGGCTTGCGCTTGGAACATTGCGGGGGCTGTGCCATACTGGAAAGGCTTGGTGGGCGTAGCTCAGTTGGTTAGAGCGCCAGGTTGTGG
>JABBNY010000269.1 GCA_019352095.1 Acidobacteriota bacterium | reverse complement strand
GACTTTGCTTGCTCCATCATGTCCATGTACAGACCACGATTCGTGTTTATAGAAAGAGAATCAATATCAATCTCTCTGTTCACGAATTGCCCCCTTCGTGCCTGTCGCCGTAACTGGATTGCACGGACTACGTACTCGGTTGAACCTTAAGGTGAGTTCACCTGGGTCAAGCGAGCGTCGCTCGCAAGGTACAAGAGTCTGCGAAAAGAGCAGTGACCGGAGGAGATGTCAGTCATTGGGCCGTAGGTCGTTCGTGCTAACGCCGCAGTTCGAACAGCTAACCACCTTCGTGCGCTCGGCGGCAATGCCACTATGCCAGGAGACTCGGCAGAAAATGGATAGACCGTGATACGCCCTTCGCTATTGTGCGAATTCCGCTGTGGCTCGTGAAAATAGTTACTTGAATTGAGACGTACGGTGGGTGTCTTCACTGGAATGCGTCCGGTTATGTGTCGGCTGATTTCGAAATCAATCGAAACACCCCGAGAGCAGTTCCTCTCTGCATCGAAAGAGTCCTTCGATAAGGCAAACGCACAAGTGGAGGATCAGAAAGGGACAGGAAACCAGTTGTAGCCGCCATCAAATGTCATGATCATCTGATTGGTATCTTTGGTCGAATGAACGAGGGCGACCCCCTCAACCGGATTAACGAAGTGCCCAAAGAATATATTGCCGAAGTAGACAACCCTCCAGCGATGACCCCCGTCGAAACTAGCCAACAACTCTTGATTCGAAGAGATAGTTCGGGTAATCAGAACCGTTGTCGGCTTGGGCGACGTGAGAACCGATCCAATGGACTCGCTGCCTCTCGCCAGTTCCGGGCCTGCCGTGAAGGTCTGCCCCGCGTTGTCGGAGGTGTACAACCAGATCGAGCCGATGGCTGCGCCGCGCGGAGCGGCGCTCGATAGCGGAGACGCGAAACCACCCATCACGCATTCCACAATGAGATGACTAGACGTCGGGGCCGCCGGAACGGTCAGACTGTTCCCGACAGATTCACACGGCGCAGTCCACGGCACCCACTGACCGGAATCGTTCAGCTGGGCGCTTCCGGTGGTACCTCGATCGTTGCCTTCGACGAGCCACCCATGGGTACCCGACAGGACAATTGCCCCTGACAATGATCCACCGCCGGCCGGCGTTGAGAGTCCTTGGTCGTCAGAAACCTGCCAATCATTTCGACCAACGGGCGAGCTCTCTACAGTGACATTAAATGACTTGTCGAGCGCCATCAGGTAAACCGTGCTCGACGATGCTTCGAGGTCCAGTATGGGACCTTGCGAATTGATCCATGGTTGGGGCTGGATCTTCCACGTGAGACCACCATCGTGAGTGGCCCAGATAGCCGGTTTGAAGGTTGTGGACGATTGGCTGTTTACTTTGCTCGGGACCGGAAGGGTGCCGTAGATCCATCCGTCAGCTTTGTTGGCGAAACGAACATTCATGCTTGGTACGCCGTTCCCATTGGCAATGCCGTACAGGCCCGTTGACGACTCCGAGACCCGTCGGTCTACGAGGCGACGAAGCGACGAAGGAAGTGGGCTTGTGGTCCACGATCGACCCGCGTTCGTAGACCTGACCAGAGACAGACAGGTCGTACTCTCGCCACATGAGACCGTACCGAGCGCCCAAGCCCTATTCAACGAGCTGAAATCGACGGAAAAGGGGCTAAAGGTACTAAGAGCAGCACCCGACGATGAGGGCGTTGAAGTAGAAGCGGGGCCGTTAGACATGGTGGACCTCAGCGCGAGTAAGAGTCCCGACCCTACGGCAACGATCAACAAAATGATTGCGAACTTGCGGAAATTCATGTAGCCAACGTAGTTCGCCCAGCCGCCCGCCAACCCTCCGGTGAAAGCGATGGGCCTGCGCCACGAAGATCTCACCCCGCACTGGCACGGGGGCGGAATATCTACAGTCGAGATTCAAAATTCTCGCGCGACATCGGGACTCGCAGCTTCGTAAGGAAAAAAGACCCGTCTGCGTCCAACGATTCTCGGACGCCGCTCGACGTCCTTAGTGTGAGACGCGTCAGCGGTGCAGAAGGCGCGAGCAGCGAAATTGAGCCATCGTGAGAGCGATGGCCGTCGAGTAGCCGATGGGCAGAATGTAGCGTGATAAAGATGATGGCCTGTTCGTTGCGAACGAATGGGCTAGGTCTGATTCGCCAGGAGGCGGCACGTTGATACGTATGAGTGACCATATTTACCGGGATAATTCGTGAACGCACTCGCGACGGGGACCCGAGCCGTTGTCGTCCTCGGCGTCTCGGGTTCCGGCAAGAGCACCGTGGGTCGCTCCCTCGCCGAGCGATTGGCGTACGACTTTCGCGATGCGGACGATCTGCACAGTCCCGCCAACATTGAGAAGATGCGCTCTGGCCTTCCACTGACCGACGAAGACCGGATGCCGTGGCTCAACACCGTGGGCCAGACAATACGTGAGACCCTCGCTCATGGTCGCGGCATCGTAATGGCGTGCTCCGCTCTCAAGAGGAGTTACCGCGACGTCCTTCGCGAGTACGACCCGGCCCTGTTTTGTGTATTTCTCGACGGCTCGCACGAGCTCATCATGTCGCGCGTGGTGGCTCGAGAGGGCAGCTTCATGCCACCTTCGTTATTGTCATCACAGTTCTCGATCCTCGAACCATTGGCTCCCGATGAGACAGGTGTCAGAATCGAGGTGAGCCACGCTCTCAACGACACCATCGACGCGGCGCTCGCAGCGCTGGTGGCTCGCCCACACCCAGAGAAGGAGTCCTAGCGCCTGGACGTCAGGCGATGCGAACTCGCACTGCGCCGACCTCAGGCGGGCTTCTCGACGTGACCGCCGAACGCCGAACGCATTGCTGAGAGGACCTTCGCGGTGAACTCACCTTCGCCGCGTGACTCGTAGCGCTGCCAGAGCGCGGCACTGATCACCGGTGCGGGCACGGACTCGGCAATCGCCGCCTCCAGCGTCCAACGCCCCTCGCCCGAGTCCGAGACCCGACCGCTGAACTCAGTGAGCTCGGGCGACTTCGCCAGGGCGTCGGCGGTAAGGTCTACCAGCCACGAGCTCACGACTGATCCGTGGCGCCATACTTCGGCGACCTCCGCGAGGTCGATGTCATAGGAGAAGAACTCCGGGTTGCGAAGCGGCGTCGTCTCGGCGTCCGCGGCGACGGTGCTGCGGCCGACGTTGGCGTGCTTGATGAT
>JABBNY010000268.1 GCA_019352095.1 Acidobacteriota bacterium | reverse complement strand
CCCCGAGCTCGGCACCGTCAAGGCGAAGCAGATCCCCATGGTGTTCTTGACCTCGAACAACACCCGTGAACTCTCAGAAGCCCTCAAACGACGCTGTCTCTATCTCTACGTGGGGTACCCCGACGTCGAACGCGAGCGTGACATCATCGTGTCGCGCGTACCGGGTATCTCGACCACTTTGGCCGAGCAGATCGCGCACGTGGTGCGCTCACTTCGCGCGTTGGACTTGAAGAAGGCGCCCTCGGTGTCTGAGACCCTCGACTGGGCGCGCACTCTGGTCATCCTCGGTCGTCAGGAGATCGGCGAAGAGGACGCCGCGGCGACGCTGCACATCTTGTTGAAGTATCAGTCCGACATCGAGCGGGCGACCCGGGAACTCCTGGGTCGTCCGAAGCCGCTTGCTTAGCCTTCTCGGTGACTTCATTGGCGAGTTGCGCGCCATCGGGATTCCGGTCTCGATGAGCGAGCACGTGGACTCGGCGCGGGCAATGGAGGTGATCGATCTCAGTGATCGGTCGCTGGTGAAGAGTTCGCTCGCGGCGACGCTCATCAAAGACGGCGACCACATGCCCGCGTTCAACACCGCCTTTGAGGTCTTCTTCGCGACGAGGGCCTACGACGGTGTCGAGGCCATGCTCGAAGGTGAGGGTCCGAATCCTCCTGACGGTGCGGCGGGCGCCACGGGGCCGGGTCAGTCCCGAGGCGAGGGTGGCGGCTCGACGTCACTTTCGGCCCAGGAGCTGGCTGAGTTGCTCTTTCGCGCACTGCGCGATGTCAACCGTGACGCCCTGCGTCAGGCGGCGAGCGAAGCCGTCACCCGTTACGCGGGCATCGAGCCCGGTCGGCCCGTCGGGGGGACGTATTACCTCTATCGCACTCTTCGCAATCTCGAGCTCGACAAGCTCGAGGAACGACTGACCCAGGTCGCGCTCGGGCCACAAGACACCGAGGACGCCCTCACCCAGCGATTGGCGCGCGATGAGGCGCGCGCGCGGGTCGAATTGTTGAAGGCCGAGGTTGAGCGCGAGATCCGTGAGCGACTTGTCGAGGACCGTGGCGCCGATGCGCTCGCCAAATCAGTGCGCAAGCCCCTGCCCGAGGACCTCGACGTCATGCACGCGAACCGTGACGAGATGGCCCAACTGGAGCGGGCACTTCGCCCCCTCAGTCGAAAGCTGGCGGTGCGTCTCGCGCGTCGGCGCCGGCGACGTCACCGTGGGCCGGTGGACCTTCGCCACACCGTGCGACGAAGTCTCTCGACCGGCGGCGTGCCACTTGACTTGCGCTTCAAACCGCCGCGTCCCGCGAAACCCGAGATCATCGTAATCGCCGACATCTCGGGCTCGGTCGCGAGTTTCGCGCGATTCACGCTGCACCTCGTGCACGCGATCAGTTCACAGTTCTCCAAGGTGAGGAGCTTCGTGTTCGTCGACGGACTCGACGAGGTCAGCCGACTCTTTGAGGGGGTCGACGACCCCGCCGAGGCGGTAGCGCGCATCAACTCCGAGGCCGACGTCATCGCCTTTGACGGCCACTCGGACTACGGCAGGGCGTTTCTCAGTTTCCATGAACGCTTCGCGAAGGACGTGAACCGACGCTGCACGGTCTTGATTCTTGGCGACGCGCGTAACAACTACCACCAGGCGCACGCCGAGGTCATCGCCGACATCCAGTCACGGGCCAAGGCCGTCTACTGGTTGAATCCTGAGCCTACGAGCTACTGGAACAGCGGCGACTCCATCGTCAACCAGTACGCGCCCTACTGCGAGCGGGTGATTGAGTGTCGAACGCTTCGCCAGCTCGAAGCGTTCGTCGGAGAACTCGCGTGAGCGCACTTCAACCACCCGAAGGATTTCGAACGAGCGGGTCGACGCCGCGCGGGACCCGGATCGTGCTCGTGCGCCACGGCGAGGCGCACTGCAACGCGCTGGGCGTTGTCGGGGGGCCACTCGGATGCGGTGGGCTCACTGAACTGGGCGAGGCCCAGGCGCGCGCGCTTCGCGATCGTCTCCTCGTCAGTCGCGAGTTCGACGACGCGGTGGCGCTCTACACCTCGGTGTTGCCGCGCGCGATGCAAACGGCCGCGATCATCGCTCCCGGTCTGCCCGCGCACCTTCGCGCCCAGCGCGACTGTGAATTGTGTGAGCTGCACCCCGGTGAAGCCGATGGCATGACCTGGGACGAGGTGATCAACACCTTTGGTGGTCCCGACTGGGACCAGGACCCCCGCCAACCGTTTGCGCCGGGTGGCGAATCGTGGATGGACTTCTACGAGCGATGCGAACGGGCACTGGCGGCACTCGTGCAGCGACACCCGGGCGAACGCGTGATCCTGGTCGTGCACGGCGGCGTCATTGAACAGGCCATGAAGATCCTCGAGCGCAAGGACCCGATGGTGCGACTCAAACTACGCACCGAGCACTGTTCGCTCACCGAGATCGAGTTCGACGGCGAGACGCGGCGACTGCTGCGCTACAACGACCGGGCCCCGTTAGCGGCCGAGTAGCTCTGGAGGAACTCCGCGACGTGAAACGCCATGTCGAGGCTCTGGGTCGCGTTGAGTCGTGGGTCGCAGATCGAGGTGTAGTTGAGGTCGAGGTCCCCCTCGCCGAGCCGTGAGCCGCCGCCCAGGCATTCGGTGACGTTGTCGCCGGTCAACTCGACGTGCAGACCGCCGGGCCAGGTGCCCAGCGATTGGTGCACGGCAAAGAACTGGGAGACCTCTGAGAGTGCGTCGTCGAAGTGACGGGTCTTTTGACCTCCCGACGCCACGAACGTGTTGCCGTGCATGGGATCGCACGCCCACACGACGTTGCGCCCCTCGTCGCGTAGGGTGCTGACGAGCGGGGGCAGCAACTCGCTGATCTGCTCTCGACCCATGCGCGAGATAAGCGTCAAGCGTCCCGGCACGTTGTCGGGATTGAGCACGTCCACCAGGCGCAAAAGGTCGTCGGCGGTAATGCTCGGGCCGACCTTGAGTCCGAGTGGATTCGACACGCCGCGAAGGAACTCCACGTGCGCGCCGTCGAGTTGACGCGTGCGGTCTCCGATCCAGAGCATGTGCGCCGAACAGTCGTACCAGTCGCCGGTCAGTGAGTCGCGTCGCGTAAGTGCTTGCTCGTACGGCAGGATGAGCGCTTCGTGGCTCGTGTAGAACTCGACGCCTTGCAGCGCACTGTCGTCGTGCAGGTCAATCCCGCAGGCCTTCATGAACTGCAGGGCGCGTTCGATGTCGTCGGCCACGACTTCGTAGCGTTTGCCCTCGAGGGAGTT
>JABBNY010000267.1 GCA_019352095.1 Acidobacteriota bacterium | reverse complement strand
GATCGAGATGTCGCCGCGTCGCACCAGCGTCTCGGTGTAGATCTTTCGCACCGATCGCATCTGGTCGATGATCTTGTACATCTGTGGCTGGGTGTAGCTCGGATCATCGCCTTCGTTATGACCGTGGCGTCGGTAACAGACGATGTCAATGACCACGTCACGCTGAAAGGTCGCACGGTAGTCATAGGCGAGCCGCGCCGCACGGGCGCACGCTTCGGGGTCATCACCATTGACGTGAAAGATCGGCGCTTGAATCATCTTGGCCACGTCGGTCGGATAGAAACTCGAACGAGCCGACTCTGGCGCTGTGGTGAAGCCAACTTGATTGTTGATCACGATATGAATGGCACCACCAACGCGGTAGCCCGAGAGCTGCGACAGATTGAGCGTCTCGGCAACCACTCCCTGACCAGCGAACGCCGCGTCGCCGTGGATGAGGATTGGCAGGTACGGAAAGTGGTCTGCCTTGAGTGGCCACTGCGTACCGTCACTCGGGCGAATCACCAGGTCCTGCTTGGCTCGAACGATCCCCTCGACGACTGGGCTGACTGCCTCAAGGTGCGAGGGGTTCGAAGCCATGGAGACTTCAATGGTGGCGCCCCTGGGGTTCTTAAAGACCCCGTGCGAGCCCTTGTGGTACTTCACGTCGCCACTTCCTTGGACACTTTCGGGGTCGAGATTTCCTTCAAACTCCGAGAAGATGTCGCTGTAGGACTTGCCCACCACGTTCGCCAGGACGTTGAGGCGCCCCCGGTGGGCCATCCCTATGACTGCTTCGCGCACGCCTTGGTCTGCCGCCACGTCAAGGATGGTCTGGAGCGCCACAATCGTGGATTCGCCACCCTCAAGGCCGAAACGCTTCTGGCCCACGTAGCGAGAATGCAAGAAGCGCTCGAAGACCTCGGCTTCATTCAACGCCTCAAGGACACGGTGCTGCTCCTCTTTGGACATCGTGGGCTTGACACCCTCGATGCGCTCCTGGATCCAACGCTTCTGTGCGGGGTCCATGATGTGGCCGTACTCGATGCCGATCGTGCGGCAATAGGCCTCTCGAAGGATGCCGAGCACCTCTTCAAGCGTCGCCTCGCTGCGTCCGGCCAAACCGTTGACAACAAAGGACCGCTGGAGGTCCCAGATGGTGAGGCCGTAGGTCGCCAAGTCAAGTTCAGAGTGCAGAGGCGGTGGTTCACTGCTCAACGGGTCGAGATGGGCATTCAAGTGACCGCGCATGCGGTACATGTTGATCAGCTCTTGAACCCGGATCTGCTTCAAAATTCGCTCGGCGTCGCCTTC
This sequence comes from Acidobacteriota bacterium, assembly GCA_019352095.1. Classification (GTDB taxonomy): domain Bacteria; phylum Actinomycetota; class Acidimicrobiia; order Acidimicrobiales; family RAAP-2; genus RAAP-2. The sequence continues at coordinate 1,989 of JABBNY010000267.1, read as the reverse complement.
TCCTGCAACAGGATTGTGGTCGGCCGACCACTTTGCGGGCTCGTAGGGTACGCCGAGTGCCGCGAAAATCGACTCGTAGAAGTCATGGCCACCCATCAGGGACTCGGCCACGTACTTGAGGAACAAGCCCGACTCGGCACCTTGAATGATGCGGTGGTCGTAGGTAGACGTGAGCGTCATCACCTTGCCCACACCAAGTTCCGCGAGTGCTCGTGGGTCCGCTGCCTCGAAGCCCGCGGGCCACGCGAGTGCCCCGACGCCAAAGATCGCACCCTGGCCGGGCATGAGCCGAGGCACCGACTGCACCGTGCCAAGCGTGCCGGGGTTCGTGAGCGAGACTGTGGCGCCAACGAAGTCATCGGCGCCGAAGGTACCGCTGTGTACTTTGCGAACAAGCGTCTCGTAGGCGAGGAGAAACTCGCGAAAATCCATGGTGTCGGCGTCCGCGATCACGGGCACGAGCAGGTTGCGCGTGCCGTCTGGGCGCTGCACATCGACCGCGAGGCCGAGGCCGACGTGTTCGTGGCGGCGAACGCCGGGGGTGCCCTTACTGTCGACGGCTTCGACGAACGTCGCATTCATCGAAGGAATCTCCTGAAGGCCCTTTACGATGGCGAAGGCGATGAAGTGAGTGAACGAAACCTTCGCACCACTCGATCGCGCCAACGACTCATTGAGCGCCGTCCGGTTGATCTCCAGCAGCCGAGCCGAGACGGTGCGGACGCTCGTGGCGGTTGGCACCGCGAGGCTGGCATTCATGTTGGTCACAATGCGAGCGGCGGCACCGCGAAGTGGCGTCGCCTCCTCATCAATGGTCACCGCTGGCTTCACGGGGGCCGCGGGGCTCACCAGTGTCGCGACGCTTGGCACCGTCGAACGTTGGTAGTCGGCAAAGAACTCCTTCCAGCTCTCTGACACCGAGTTGGGGTCCGCGAGGAATCGGTCGTACATGTCATCGACGAGCCACGCGTTGGGCCCGAATGAACCCTGGTGCGCGCGGCCGGAGGAAAGGTCTGGGGGCGTAGTCACGCCTTCTAGCCTAGGGGCGCGAACCATCTCATAGTAAGGACGATGATGGGTTTTGACCCGATAAGTTTCGGGTATGAGTTCTGGTCCACACTCCCCTCGGGGGCTGCACGCGCTAACTGAGTCGCCAGTACCTGGTCTGGCAGTCGCTGAGCGGCGAGTTGAGGGTGCTTTCGCGACCGTGATCTGCGTTCACGGCGGCCTTGACCGTGGTGGGTCGTTCGCCCGACTCGCTCGACGAAGCGAGTCATTCAATATCGTCGCCTACGACCGGCGGGGCTATCAGGGTTCTCGAGCGTTGAGTCCGCTCACACTGCCTGACCATATTGACGATCTGCTCTCAATCGCCGAGCGCGAAGTGGCGCTCGGACCGATCATCTTCTTCGGACACAGTTTCGGGGGCGTTGTGGCGATGGGTGCCGCGATCGCCTCACCATCCAGTGCGCAATTGGTGATCGCCTATGAGTCACCGCTCCCTTGGGTCTTGCAGCGCGAGTCTTCTCGTCCACCATTGACCACTGACGCCGCCTATGAAGCTGAGACTTTCTTTCGGCGCATGGTCTCCAATGGGGCATGGGAGCGGCTCAGTGAGCACGAACAAGAATCACGTCGGCTCGACGGGCCCGCACTGCTGAGCGACTTGTCGGCTCTTCGAACCGGGGAGTCGGTCTTTGATCTGGCTGACCTGAAGATTCCGACGCTGTATCTTCACGGCGATGGCATCATCGCCGACTACTACCGCGAACTCGGTGCCCGCCTGCGAGTCGTCAATCCGCTCATTCAAGTACGCGAACTCGCCCACGCTAATCACGGTGCACATCTCTCGAGCCCCGATCTACTTTCGACGGTGATATTCGAAGCCTGGTCATCACTGTGAGAATCGCCGTCACGGGAGCGTCCGGATTCATCGGCGCGGCATTGGTCGCCGCGCTCGCTGAACGTGGTGACGAGGTGACGACATTC
>JABBNY010000266.1 GCA_019352095.1 Acidobacteriota bacterium | reverse complement strand
GCCGGCCTCGGAGTCCTCCAGGGCGCGCAGCACGGTCGGACCGTCGAACCAGGGGGTGTTGGGCGTGGGGTCGACGATGTTGTCACCCAAGAGCGCTGAGACCGGAATCGAGATCACGGACTCGAAGCCGAGTTCGTTGGCGAGGGTGTCCAGTTCGTCGACCACGCCCTGGTAGGCGCTCTCGGACCAGTTGACCTCGTCCATCTTGTTCACCGCCACCACGATTGATCGAACGCCGAGCAGTGCGGCGATGCACAGGTGACGTCGTGATTGCTCTTTCAAGCCGTGCGCGACGTTGAGCACCACCAACGCGAGATCAGCCGTCGAGGCGCCGGTCGCCATGTTGCGGGTGTACTGGACGTGTCCGGGGCAGTCGGCGATGATGAACTTTCGCGAAGGCGTCGAGGCGTAGCGGTACGCGACATCGATGGTTATGCCCTGCTCACGCTCGGCACGCAAACCGTCAGTGACAAAACTCAAGTCGAGGTCGCCGACCCCGCGCTTTTCCGATGCGGCCACCACTGCGTCGAGCTGATCGTCGAAGAGCTGACGGGTGTCAACGAGCAGACGACCAATGAGTGTTGACTTGCCGTCGTCGACTGAGCCAACTGTGGCGAGTCGAAGAAGGTCCTTGTGAGCGAGTTTCACTTAGAAATACCCCTCACGTTTGCGATCTTCCATCGCGGTCTCACTGAAGCGATCATCGGCCCTCGTAGCGCCGCGCTCTGAAACGTTGGCAACCGATACTTCGTCGATGATTTGGCTGAGCGTCGTGGCTTTCGAGAGCACGGCCCCGGTGCAGTTTGCGTCTCCGACAGTCCTGAAGCGCACCGACAGCCGTTCAATTGTCTCTCCGGAGCGTGCTTCGACGAAGGGACCCACCGCGAGCCACATGTTGTCACGCAAGAGCACGTCGCGTTCGTGGGCGAAGTAGATGGTTGGTAGATCCATCTGTTCGCGCTCGATGTATTGCCAGATGTCGAGCTCGGTCCAGTCCGACAGCGGAAACGCGCGCAGATGTTCACCCGGGTTCACTTTGCCCTGGTAGAGCTGCCAGAGTTCGGGTCGCTGCTGGCGCGGATCCCACTGGCCAAAGGCGTCTCGAAACGACAAGATACGTTCTTTCGCGCGAGCCTTGTCCTCGTCGCGTCGCGCTCCACCGAATGCCGCATCAAAACCGTTTTCGGTGATCGCATCGAGCAACGTCACGGTTTGGAGTCGATTGCGTGAACCCATTGGACCGGGGTCCACGACTTTTCCTTGGTCGATCGAGTCCTGCACCTTGGCAACGACGAGGCGAGCACCCGTTGCTTGGACTGCGCGGTCGCGATAGTCAAGCACCTCGGGGAAGTTCTGACCGGTGTCAATGTGCATCACCGGAAACGGGAGCTGTTGTGGGGCGAAGGCTTTCGCGGCCAGGTGCAAGAGCACCGCCGAGTCCTTGCCTCCCGAGAAGAGCAGCACGGGTCGTTCACACTCGGCGACGACTTCTCGAAGGATGAAGATTGCGTGCGACTCGAGCAGGTCGAGATGATCGGTCATGTGGGGGGTCTGGAGGGTTTCTGTTGTCATAGAGTTTGGGTTCTTCCAATATCCTACTAAACCACTAGACAAAGTTAGGCATTAGGCTCAAAAGACTATGAAAATTCCCTCTCAGACCCTGTTAGACGAGTTCGAGGCGAAGAATCTCGAGTTCGAGCACGCTTCGCCACTGCAGATCTTGACCTGGACCTTTGAGAGGTTCGGTGATGACGTGGTGATGGCGTGCTCATTCGAAGACCTCGCATTGCTGCACATGGTGCACCAACTTCAACCCTCGACCGAGATCATCTTTCTCGACACGGGGGGTCATTTCAACGAGACGCTCGAGTTCGCATCGAGGATCGAGAGTGAGTGGCACCTCAATCTCACACGCACGGTTGCGACGAGCGAGGCGGACGCGTGGCCCTGTGGCAGTGAGCGATGCTGCGAACTACGAAAGGTCGAACCCTTGTCTCGTGCCGTGGCGGGGCGAAGCGCATGGATCACTTCGCTGAAGCGCGTCGACGCGCCAACGAGAGCGAGCATGAAGACAATCCACTGGGATGAGAAGTTCGAACTCGTGAAGTTGAACCCGCTCGCGACCTGGAGCGACGACGACGTTGCGTACTACCTGGGTTCGAACAAGCTCGCCGAACATCCGTTGTGGGCGAAAGGGTACGCATCAATCGGCTGTGCGGCGGTCACCGCTAAGCCGGCGAACCCCTCGGACCGTCGCTCGGGCCGCTGGGCAGGTGCCGACAAGGAGGAATGCGGGTTGCACGAAGCGTGATATCCACCAAAAAACCTTGATTGCGCTGTACATTTGACCCAATGTTTAAGCACTCAGCCCCGGGATTCGTCGGATGCTGCTGATTGTCCTCGCTTTGTTCTGGGTGGCGATTCTCGTTCCAATCGTTGTTCGTCATTTTCGAGAAAGCGGAACGGAGCGTTCAATTGACTCCTTTCACGCTGAACATGAGGTTTTAAGCCGTCAAGAGTACTCTGTGCCGCCCGCGCACCGCTTGGATGTTGCGGACTTCAGCGAACGTCGTGACGCTTTCGAGCGACCTCGATTGACCGTTGTCCACGCCGACGACACGTACCGCTCACTCGAAACGCGTTCATCGTGGGATGAGTGGAGCCAAGACTACGACTACGACCGCGAGATGCGCTCTCGAGAGATCGAAGAGGCGCGGCGTTACGAAGAGGCGACGAATCGATACGCTGCAGCGTATTCGTCCGTGCCGGCTCAGCACGACGCCGGAGCATTTGACGACTCCTATGGTACGGGTGTGTCAATGCGCGTTCGCCGCACGAGAATTCTTGTCGGGCTGTGTGCCGGTGCCCTCGTCTTCACCGCAGGCTCATTCGTGATGAGTTCGTCGCTTGTGCAGGACCTCGCGGTCCTGACGTGGATCTGCTTGGTCGCGTTTGTCGGATTGGCCCTGTACTCGGTGAGCCAGGGTTACTTGCATGAGTCTTCTCTTCCGCTTCGTCGCAATCGCCGCGAACTGGCCACAATTGAGCCACTGCGCCCTGAGACATACGGTGATTTTGACAATAGGTACTACTACGACGAGGAATCGACAGAGGTCTGGCGCCGCGATTCGGTGTCGCGGCGGGCATTGGGCTAAAGTTGGTACTCCTTCGGGGGTGTAGCTCAATTGGTAGAGCGCTACGTTCGCAATGTAGAGGCAGTGGGTTCGAATCCCATCACCTCCACTCCGGAACAGAATAAGAATCGGGTCTGATGACACAGGCCGCTGGTACGATC
>JABBNY010000265.1 GCA_019352095.1 Acidobacteriota bacterium | reverse complement strand
CCATGGTCTGATTCGCACCGGCCACGCCGTTCGCGCCCTACTAGAAAGGGAGACCTCGCCGCGGCGGGAGGAACTCGGACAAGCGCTGGGCTACTGGGCGGCGCGCGGACAGCCCGTTCCCAAGCACCTGCCGCTTCGGGGACAGCGGGGGTACGGTTCGGCGATGGACCACCTGCCGGTTCAATACGTGGAGGGCGGTACGTGTACCCGACTGCGCCGAAATGGTACGGCGTGCGGGTCTCCTGAAGCCCTCCGACTGCTCAGTTCTCAGTTGTGTCTTGCAGTGCAAGGCAGTGGTACACCTCTGATAACAGAGGAGAGCTTCCTGCTGGTGATCGCATCCCGGTGACGCTAGGAACCAAGAGTGTCGCTCCGACGAAGAGGACTAGGAAGATGGCCGCACCGACGGTGGTCATCGTCATTCCGCAAGTTTCCTCAATTGGTCCGACCATGGTCATTCCGATCGGAAGGAAGACTAGGGACCGAACCAGTCGTACGCACTCACCCGCGATAACACTTCGGGAGGAATTTCTCGTTGCATCGTCGTTGTCCAAAGAGTTCCGAATACGGTAAGACCGATTCCGGCAACGAAACCACCGGCACCAATCACAAGAGCTGGTGCTTGAACGGCGAGAGCAGCCAGCGGAGAGACCCATGTCAATGTCGCAATCGTGGCCGTAAGTAGTGGCGTTGCCGGGTTCCAGTGCAACATCACAACACCACCAAGAACCGCGCCAGCGCCTTCGAGTGCGAGGATCGAGCCCTATGTCGACGCCCCTCCCAGAGACTGTCTGGCGATAACTGGCCCCAGATCGAACACGGGAGCGAAGATCAACTCGTTCGCGCAGGAGAACTCAACGACGATGCCCCACAGCCACGTCCGCGACCAGAACACGGTCCAGCCCCTTTTTAACTGCGACATGAACGTCTCGACAGATTCGCTCGGTACCCACTCGATTGACATGAGGTGGAGGCTCGCGACACTGATGGCGTAGGTCAATCCATCGGACAGTACAACCCTTCCGGAGCTCGACGCGGCAATGATGATCCCCGCGACCGCCGGTCAGACAATCCCAGCAATCGATCCCGACAAACTGTTGAGCACGTTCGCCTGCAATAACCCGCTCCCAGACACGACTTGAGGGACAAGTCCCGTGAGGGCCGGATCGAAGAATGCTGAGCCGACTCCGACGACGGCGGCAAGTGCCATGAAGCCCCAGAGAGGGGGCGAGACAAATGAATCCACGAACCCAGACCAATCTCTGCTGTGGTCCGCAGTGAGTCAGAACCCAACATCACGGCCCGACGGCTAACACGGTCAGCGATGACTCCGCCGACAAGGAGCAGTACGACGAGAGGCGTCAAACCAGCGGCCGACACGAATCCGAGGTCACTCGCCGTTCCGTGTCGCAATGCTGCGAAAGCGATAGCCATCGGCGCCATTCCACTGCCGATTTGTGAAGTCGTTTGTGCAACGAAGAAGAGCAGAAAGTCTCGTCCGCAGAGGGCACCTGCCCAATCGTCCCTCTTCATGCGCAACTGGTACCACTAAGGATGTCGGAGAGTCACGCACGACGTCATTGAGGTTCCTCATGGCGTCGGCCAGAACGGGACCAAGCATCTCTCTGCGGTGGCGTTGGTAATCGTTTGACCATCCCAACCGCTTGCTGGTTAGAAGTCCGCGACAGTTCGACAAACCACTTTCCCTTCGGGTTCGTGAACGGCACCATCGGCACTCATTGTTCCGCCTCCTCTCCGACGCTCCTTCCGAGGGCCTTACCACCCTCTAGCTCAATTGTCCGAGTGATGGCGACGGCATCGAGGAGGCGGCGATCATGCGAGACCAGCAACAGCGTTCCTGCGAAGTTCTTCAACGCGCTCTCGAGCTGCTCAATAGCGGGCAGGTCGAGGTGGTTGGTTGGCTCGTCGAGCACGAGAAAGTTGACTCCACGCCCCTGGAAGACCGCTAGCTCCCCGCGCGTGCGCTCGCCCGGAGAAAGGAGTCGGGTTGGCCTGTCGACGTGAGCGACGTTTAGCCCAAACTTGGCGAGCAGCGATCGCGTCTCGGACTTGGGGAGCCCGCACCGGTCGCCCACGTAGCGCGCCAAGTCGTGGTCCCCGCTGAGGGCCCGACGATCTTGGCCCAGAACTCCCGTCACCACACTCGGTCCGACCCGCCTCTCACCACTGGTGAGCGCCAGTGTTCCGAGCAGGGCCTGGACCAGGGTCGACTTTCCCGATCCATTGGCGCCGGTCAACGCGACCCTTTCGCCCCAGCCAATCTCCAGGTCGATCGGACCAAGTCGAAAGGCTGCGCGCTCAACGACGACGTCGCGGAGATTGACTACGACGGCGCCCGCCCGTGTCGTCTCGCCGATAGAGAATTGTAGGTCCCACCCCTCGAAGGGCTTGGCGACGACCTGGAGGCTTTCCAGCTGGCGCTCGGTCTGACGGGCCATGTGCGCCAGATTCTCGGTTCGGTTGATCCGGAAATCCCGCTGGGCCTTGTCGTGGTCACGGGGATTCTTGAGTTCCTTTTGTACGCCGTCGGTCGCCCACTGGCGCTGCCGGGCGGCTCTGCTGGCGAGTCGCTGGCGTCGTTCCCGGTACTCGTCGAAGACCTCCCGGGCGAGACGTTGTGCGTTGAAGCGCTCCGCCTGATATCCAGCCCAACCGCCCCCGAACTCGCGAGCTGTCCGGTTGTGCTCGTCCAGTTCGAGCACAGTCCTCACTGTTCGTTCGAGGAATGCTCGGTCGTGCGAGACAATGACCATTCCGCCGTCGCGTGATTGTACCCACTGTTCAAGACGCTGAAGACCGGAGAAGTCGAGGTCATTGGTGGGCTCGTCGAGTAGAACGATGTCGAAGCGGGAAAGTTCGATGACGGCCAGTGCCACCTTCGCCTCCTGACCTCCCGAGAGGGTTGAGGTCAGGTTGTCCGCGACGTCGCTCACGCCGAGGTCATCAAGTACCGATGCAACGCGGGCGTCGAAAGTGCCCGCCCCGAGCGAATCGAACTGGGCCAGCACCTGGTCGTAGCGGTCTTCTGCACCGGGGGAGTTCGACGCCAGTTCGACGCCGGCACTGATCAATCGCGCTTCCGCGTCAAGCACGCCGGTTCGTCGCGCCAAGTTCTCGCGTACCGTTTAGTGGGGCCGTCCAACGTTCTCCTGCGCCAGGTAGCCCACTGTTGCGTTGGGTGGATCAATGGAGATCGATCCGCTATCTGGATTCTCCCATCCAGCCAATAACTGCAGCAGGGTCGATTTCCCCACGCCATTGGGTCCAACGACGCCGA
>JABBNY010000264.1 GCA_019352095.1 Acidobacteriota bacterium | reverse complement strand
CGACGCGCTCGCCATTGCTTCCGAGACCGCGAAGACCCTCGGGATGGGTACCGACATCCTCGACGCTGCGAGTCTGGGCGACACGAAGCGCACCGAGACAGCAGACATGGCCAAGGCGGTCGAGGACGCCGACGGTTACGCCCAAGTCTTTCCTGAACACAAATTTCATATCGTCGATGTGCTCCAGCGCCGCGGCCACATCGTCGGCATGACCGGAGACGGTGTCAACGACGCCCCCGCACTGAAGAAGGCGGACTGTGGGATCGCCGTGTCCAGTGCCACTGACGCGGCGCGCTCAGCCGCATCGATCGTGCTCACCACGCCGGGCTTGTCGGTGATTATCGACGCGATCAAGGAGAGTCGCAAGATCTTTCAGCGGATGAACAGTTACGCAATCTACCGGATCGCCGAGACACTGCGCGTGTTGCTGTTCATCTCGCTCGTGATTCTCATCTTCAATTTCTTCCCGGTGACGGCCATGCAGATCGTGCTGCTCGCGCTGCTCAACGACGGGGCCATCCTCTCAATTGCCTACGACAACGTCCGCTATCGCAACCAGCCCGAAGCGTGGAATATGCGCGTTGTGCTCGGGATGGCGAGCATCTTGGGTGTCGTTGGCCCGATTGCCGCGTTCGGCATGTTCTACCTCGGGGACCGGGTGTTCCACCTCGGTCATCCCGAGCTGCAGACCATGATGTATCTCACATTGTCCGTGGCTGGACATCTGACGATCTTCCAGGCCCGAACCCGCGGCCCGTTCTGGTCCATCCGTCCCGCCCGCATACTCTTGCTCGCCGTGATCGGTACGCAAGCGCTCGCCACGTGCATCGCGGTCTTTGGCATCTTCATGACGCCGCTCGGGTGGCGCTATGCCGCCCTCGTGTGGGGCTACGCGTTGGTGTGGTTTGTCGCCACCGACCAGGTGAAGCTGCTTGGGTATCGAATGCTCGATCCATCAGGCACCGCCGCCAGGGAACACCAAGCAGCGAGCGGATTTCCTTCACCGGCCGACGTGGCCGCCATTGCCTCGAGCGTGACGCCGTTTCACACCGACGTCAACACCAGTCCCGCAGAGCGGGTGTACCACGACTCGAGTGCGTGTCCCTACGGCAAGGAGATCACTCGCGACGGCCACGACATCGCGGGAAGCGACAGACGTCGACGCTGCGAGTGGTGCGAGGCCCACGCGGGCGTGGTGCCGTTTCACACCGACGTCAACACCAGCCGCGCAGACCGGGTGTACCACGACCTTGCCGCGTGCCCCTACGGACAAGAGATCAGCCGCGACGGTCACGCGAAAACGGGAAGCGATGGACGCCGACGCTGCGAGTGGTGCGAGGCCCACGCGGGCGTCAACGACTCGCCAGATCCACCACTAAAAGCGAGGGCGACATGAAACTCAATAAAGAGGTCTTGGACGAGATGAGGATTGAACCGGGCGAACCCGCCCGTCTCGCCAAGCGAAGTACCAAACACGTGGCCGCCGATTGGCTGGTTCACCCGGACAAGGACGGCAAGAAGGATCACCAGCGCAAAAAAGTCGCCGAGGAGGATCTCCAGGAGTTCTCTGATGAGCTCTCCACGGCGCAGGAGTTACTCTGGGCGAACGGAACGTACTCGCTCTTGATCGTGTTGCAAGCCATGGACGCGGCGGGCAAAGACGGGACCATCAAGCACGTCATGTCGGGGGTGAACCCCCAAGGATGCCGGGTCGAGGCCTTCAAGCAGCCTTCGAACGAGGAACTCAACCACGATTTCCTTTGGCGATGCTCGAAGGTGCTGCCCGAGCTCGGCGTCATCAGCATCTTTAACCGCTCCTACTACGAGGACGTGCTGGTCACCCGCGTGCACCCCAACCTCCTGACCAAGGCTCACGAAATGCCAGATGAGGGGCCGAACGAGAAGTTCTGGAACAACCGTTTCACTGACATCAACGCTTTCGAGCACCACCTTCATCGCAGCAACACCCGCATCGTGAAGGTCTTTCTGCACGTGTCCAAAGACGAGCAGAAGAGACGATTCATGAGCCGCCTCGATGACCCCGTGAAGAATTGGAAGTTTTCCCTGGCCGACCTTGCCGAGAGAAAGCATTGGGACGAGTACCAGAGCGCCTACGAGGAGGCACTGAGCAGCACCTCGACGAAATGGGCGCCGTGGTACGTGGTGCCGGCCGACCATAAGTACGCACTACGGGCACTGGTCGGTGGCATCATCGTCGATGCGATTGACCAAATGGGGCTGACGCCTCCCGAGGTTCGTACCGAGAGCCTTGAGGCGCTCGAGCGGGCCAAGGTTGAACTGCTCGCCGAGAAGTGAACTCCAATGGCGAACTATCGCCCCGTCGAGATCACCATTACCCGGTCCGGACTACTCGCACGTGTTTGCAAAACGAACACCCGATATCTTGAGGCCAGCGAGACCAGGAGCGGCGATGCACGAACCTCGCTCGTGAGCTGAACTCACGAGAAGTGAAAAGAAGGACTCATGGACAAGGACGAACTAGGACTCGAATTGGAAGACAGAGCCTTCGACCATATCTCTGATGACGAGGAGAACGAAACCATCTCTGACGCGGCACACCTTGACGAAGACGAAGCGAAAGACGAATTCGCCCAGGGGTCGGTCGATGCCGACCACCTAGCGGCAGGCTTCGACGCCACAATTCCGTCTCGGAAGATCGACGTTGATGAGGGCACCGAGGGAGACGAAGGGACAGAAACAAACGGTGAGGTTTTACTGACTCGTTTCGAAGTCAACGATGATGCCAACGTCGTCATACACGGCGACGAAGTCCAACTGGACCTGAAAGACGCGCTGGAAAGTGGCCGTACCGTCACCGAAGCGCCCAAGAACGACTAGGTACTGCGGCCTACGTGGTTGAATCGCTCCCCCAGAGCGGGACACCAATTCCCGGGGTTACTCCGCGCCAGGAACATAGACATTCTGGAAACGCTCGAAAGGTGCCGGGGCGGGACCCTGGCGACGCCCAGGGCAGCCAACCAGTGCAGTTGGCGTAGGCGCACGCTATCTTCACATCTCGGGCGCACTGACGACGTTGCGGGAGCGCTCACATTGTCGATTCGACTTCAATTTCGCTTATCCGGATGCATTCGCCGAGACCTTAGACGGGCCAGTCTCTCGCACTGTTGCCACGGCTGATCAAGGCGCTTTGTCATGTTTTCGATTCGAATCCCGCGAGTCGCCGCGTTGGTTTTACGCTCCCTGGATGATCGGTAGGAAAAGTTTGGTCCACGCGTCAATCTCCGTCTGACTCTTGAAGTTGTAGTAGGGCTTGGACG
>JABBNY010000022.1 GCA_019352095.1 Acidobacteriota bacterium | reverse complement strand
TGAAAGAACTGGACCAGTCAGTTCGGCTCTCGTTCGCCAAGGTCGCCGAGTTCCAGCGCCGGGGCGTCGTGCACCTGCACGCGATACTGCGGATCGACGCTCGCGACGACGAAGGAAGAGTACCTCACTCGATTGACGCGCAACTCCTGACCTCGGCCATTCGCGCCGCCGCGTCGAAAGTGTCGGCCCCACTGCCCCGAGGTTTCTCGGGCACCGCACTCGGGGCCGCCCGGTGGGGTCGACAACTCGACGTGCGCGTGATCAACGCCATCGAGGTTGATGGTGACGAGACCGATAGCGGTCACACACAACGCAGTTCGCGCGCCGTCGCAAATTACATCGCCAAGTACTCGACCAAATCGACCGACGACCTGGGCGCCCTCGACCGGCGTCTCACGAGCCTCGACGACCTCGACGCACGTAACGTGTCGGCACACTTGGCCCGTCTGGTCACGACGGCGTGGCGGCTCGGCGCACTGAGCCACCTCACTCGTCTGCGCACCTGGGCCCACTCGCTCGGCTTCGGCGGCCACTGGCTCACCAAGTCGCGGCGCTACTCAGTGACCTTCAAGTTCCTGCGGGCGGAGCGCCAAGCCTGGCAAGTACAGCGTCAACACGGCACCGCACCCAACGAACAGTCAATCAATATTGGCGTGTGGAAGTGGATCGGGGCCGGGTGGCGGACCCTTGGTGACGCATGGCTCGCGTCGCAGGGCCAGCGGGAAAAGATGCAATCACGAGTCGAGGCGCGCGAAGCCCGATGCATCGAACGACGACATGACGCCGTCCTCTGGGACGAGCAGTCTCGTCACTTTCTCGACTTCGAAGCAGTGGGACCATGACGCCGCGCAAGAACCCCCGTCCGAAGGTCACCTTCCCCGGTTCTCGTGGCCCCGGACCTGGCCGACCCGTGCAACCCCCTCGACCAACGACGCCGAAGGACAACGCCTCGGGTTCGCTGTGCATCAACGCACCCGTCTTTGTCGATCTCTCGAACGCGGACGAGATTCGCGCGACAATCGCGCTGGCGACGCTGCTCGGGTCCGTACTCGTCCGGGGTCGTCCCACCAGTGTCGTGATGGAGCCGTCCGATGTCACAGCGTCGACGCATGGTTGACTAGCAACGTGGACGTTGAGTGTGTTTGAAGCAGTGTCTACCGACAGCGATTGAGGAGAGAGCCGTGCGCATCGCCACCTACACCCGGATTTCGACCGACGAGGTCAATCAGCCCTACTCCCTCGGCGCCCAGTCCGAGAAGCTCAGCAACTACGTCGCGAGCCAAGAGGACTGGGAACTGGTCGCGACCTTCACCGACCAGATGTCGGGCGCCAAGTTAGAGCGCCCCGGACTCAACGGTGCGCTACGCGCCGCCAAAGCCGGAAAGTTCGATCTTCTGCTCGTCTATCGCGTGGACCGGTTGTCGCGCAGCGTGCGCGGGCTCGCCGAGATACTCGAAACCCTCGACGGGGTCAACGTGGGCTTTCGTTCGGCGACCGAACCCTTCGACACCACGTCACCGGCGGGGCGCATGATGGTCCAGATGCTCGGCGTGTTCGCCGAATTTGAACGAGCGACCATCATCGACCGCGTGATCGCGGGCATGGACCGCAAGGCCAGTCTCGGCGGCTGGTGCGGCGGCGTCGCCCCCTACGGCTACCGGGCGGTGAAGGGCGAGGGTCGCCTCAGCGTCGATGAGTCCGAAGCGCCCCTCGTGCCGGTGCTCTTTAACCTCTACGCGAACCAGCACCTCGGCAGTCACGCGGTCGCCAACTGGCTCAACAGTGCTGGTCTCGTGACCCGCTCGGGCAAGCCCTGGTCCTTTAAGTCGGTGCTCACGGTACTGCGCAGTCGGGTCTACCTCGGCCAGGTTCGCTACCACGACGGGTGGTGCGAGGGCAGTCACCCGGCCCTTATCGACGAAGAACTCTTCGACGCCGCGCAGGTCATCCTCGACGAGCGCGCAGAAGACACTTCCAAGCGCGCCACCAACGCCTCTGACTACCTACTCACCGGACTGGTCATCTGCTCACACTGCGGCCAGCACTTCAGTGGCACGCGCGCGACCGGTCGCAACGAGACCTACCGCTACTACACCTGCGGTTCGCGCCAGCGCTACGGCACGAAGACCTGTGACGCCGACCGGCTGCCCGCCGACGTGCTCGATAGCGCCATCATCGACTCCTTGCTCGCCGCCTACGAGGACTCGGACCTCTTTCGCGCTGCCGTTGGCCAAGCGCAGTTACAAGCCCGTGACGGTCACTCACGCCACGACGACGAACTACTGGCCGTCACCAACGAACTCGCCAAGGTCGACGCCAGCGTTGACCGCTACTTACGAGCCTTCGAATCGGGTTCCATGCCCGAGGCATTGTGCGGTGAACGAGTGAAGGAACTCGCCGCTCGCGCCACCATTCTTCGAGCACGCCGAGAAGAACTGAACGAAGAGATGGATCAGGCCGACATCGTGTGTGCGTCGCCTGAGGAACTAGCTACTCTGCGCGACCGAGTGAACGAGGCCATCGCCGAAGGCTCACCAGCGGTGGTTAAATCACTCTTGCAGGCCCTCATCCACGAAATTCGTGTAGATAGCCGCAACGCCATCCAGCCCGTCTTTCGCGTGCCTTTGGCTGGCGACGCCATGGCGGGCGATGCGGTTCGCGCACCGTCCCGGTCGGTGGGCGCTGAGGGACTCGAACCCCCGACCTGCTGAGTGTAAATCAGCTGCTCTAACCAACTGAGCTAAGCGCCCCGAGTGGAACATCCTACTTGGTCATGAGTGATACGACCGGTGTCAAGATGAGACTTCGCTCCATCGAGGCCATCAGCCTCGGAGCAAAAACCTGTCATGCATTGAGAGTGTGGCAGTCAACCTGACAAGAGACCCTATGCACTCACATTACGCCAAGATTAGATTCGTGCCGATAGGGAGAAAAGAGGAATATGTCAAAATTCAAACTCTCCAAATGGATTCCTTCCACGAAGAAGACCCGGGGCAAAAGTCACAATGAGATGCGAACCGCGTCTCGACGGGTAGGTCACCGCGCCAACGCCTATTGGTCTCGTCACCACTAAATGCGAAAAACGCAACGCAAAGACTAAGTCGCCGCTTTGAGTGAGGCCATTTTGAGGTGTTGGGCCAGATACTTCTTGTCAGATTGCACGGACCAAGAAACTAAGCAATGATGCAACGGTGAGTCAACCACTGACTGGTGATCAGTTCGACGAGGCGCTGAACGCTGGAGAGTTGCTTCGAACGTTGCTGGGCACCGAGGTAGCATTGCTTCTTCGTTCGGACCCAATTGCGCGCCGAGGGCGCGATCCCGAAGGGGTTCACCAACTGCGCGTTGGTTCACGTCGGCTGAGATCAGAATTGCGGATTCTCTCTCGCGCAATGAAACCTGCCCCACTTCGTTATTTCCTGCGCGAACTTCGCTGGGCCAGTGGAATTCTTGGACGCCAACGTGATGCTGATGTCCTGGGCGAAGTGCTCGATGACATCAATGCGCAGTTGGAGTTCCCTATGCCATCGTCGGTGTTGAAACGGTTGAAGGCATTACGGGTCAAGGGCAACAAAGATGTCGACTCGTTGCTCAATTCATCTCGATATCGACAACTGATTGCTCGCTTGAGCGATGCAGTGGTGCACCCCCCATTACGCGCAGCCGCTCAAAAGTCAGCGATGGAGTTGATCGGCCCGCGACTTGATGACACCCTACGCACATTGTTCGACACTTCCGATCAGTTTGGTGACGCGCCGTCCATCCTTCAATTGCACCAAATCCGAATTCTCGCCAAAAAGGGGCGATACTGCGCCGAGACCGCCAGTGCGTTGCTTGGTGAGGCTGCGCGTCGCCTGGCTCGCGAACTTGAGTCTGTCCAGACTGTGTTGGGTGAACTCCACGATTATGCGGTGGCCGTCAACTTCCTCGAAGAGGACATTGAAACCCCTCACGCCACAGAACGAACCGAGGAGGAGCGCGCAATATCATTTGCAATCGAGCACTTGGTGGGCCTCATCGAAGAGATGAAACGGCAATGGCGCAATCCCCTAGAACGAAGTCGCGTCTTGAGCACCTCACTTGGCCCGATTACAGAACTCTAGAGCGCACCTGCCTGGAGAATGTTAGCAAGTAGGTCGGTCGTGGCACAGAAGAGTGGCCGACGAAGGACCGCATCGAAGGTGTCAAGATTCTCATCGCGGTAATCGCTCGTCACCGCTCCCGCTTCTCGCACGATGAGCAATCCCGCTAGATAATCCCACGGATTTAGCGTTGAATTTTGTGCAACGGTAAACGCATCGAGTGACCCATCAGCCACGAGGCAGATCTCCAGACTCGCCGCACCGAGTGCTCGCACCTGTGCCCAACCCAGATGTCGCGAGGGCCATCCTGAGAAGCTGATCACCGATTCGCTGATCTCTCGAGCGCTGCTCGGTCGGATCGACTGTCCATCACGAGTAGCACCGCCACCCTTTTCAGCCTCGAAGACGGTGCCTGTTGCGTGGTTCATGACCAAACCCGCGACGAGTTCGGTGCCACGCATGGCAGCGAGGCTAGTCGCGTAGAAGGGAATGCCGCGATCGCAGTTGGTGGAGCCATCGATGGGATCGACGACAATGGTCACGTCTTCATCACCAGACACGCCCGATTCTTCACTCACCACTCGGTAGCCGTTTCCTCGGAGCACCCTCAGCGCGACTTCGTCTGCGGCGAGGTCTAGGTGATACTGGGTCTCTCGAACCCCCGAGAATCCTCGTCCGCGATGAGATTGGACCACTTCGCCAATCTCCACTGCGCACGCACGCAGATCACTAAGAATCGATTCAGTCACGTAATCAAGGTAGTTGTAATGGGGCTAACCTGATGGGTAATGGCCGCCATTGATGTTGCTGGTTTTGTCGCAGACCTAAAGGACCACGCGGTTACTCACGGATTCCACGTTCACGATGAACGTCATTTCGTGGAGACCTACTCACTGCGTCAAGCATGGGAGGTGGACCTGCACCCCGAAGACGGGTGCGGGGGGCCGATAGACCTTCACATCGAACTCGACGTCGATCCTCGAACGCTGCTCGCCTTCGAAGACGCCGTGCTCGGTCTTCCAGACGAAGTGGATCCACCCGACGAATTCCATTTCCCACTGGTGCTCACATGGACTCTGCCACCCATGCCACACGGACCAGACTTGCTGCGTCTCGCCATCGACCTCGCACCGATCGGTGGATTGGAGATGCCCCTCGAAGTCACCGCGACCGACTCGTTCGCGTCTCCAACAGAAGGAAGCGAGCGACGAATCTCCATCATCGCTCGACGGGCCATTTCACTCAGCCAGGTTGCCCGAGGCGAAGATCCATTGTGCGACATATTCGAGCGCGGCCATAGCGTGAGCGATTTCTTGCTGCAAGCCGCCGACTCGTGGCTCGCGTAAGACACGCGACCATCGCGGTTGCGCTGCTCGCAGCAGGGTTGACGTTGAGTTCCTGCGGTTCTGGCGGAGCGATAACCCAAGCGCGAATCTCCTGCGGCTTTGTTGAACGTGCGCTGCACCTCCAGAGTCAAAGCGAGGTGCCTGGATTGACCACGTCTCAGCGGGAAAAGTTGCGCGCGGACGCGATGAGCGAACTATTAAAAGGCACCCAGTCGGCAGCCAACGCCACTTCGCTGGACGGCAGCTGGAACCCTCTCCAAACAACCATCAATGAAGCAGAGCGCGTCCCGCTGCCCGATCTCGTTCCCGCGTTAACGCGACTTTGCAAAGTGGCGAATTCCTCAACGCCCTATTTGTAGGCGTTACTGGGGAAATCGTTCGTAGAGCCACGCGAGTGAGTTCTCCTCAAGCATGGCGTCTTCCCAGCCTCGGAGTTGATCCTCCAGCGCGGCGAGTGAGGGTGACTTGCCTATCACCACGACGGTCAGGTCGTTGATCAATTCGTCAGCGACGAGAAAATCGCCAAATATGTCCTCGTTGATCAGAGCCTCGGGTTCAACCATCAAATACAGTTCTCCCGTCGCCTCCACCCACGACAATTCGTACTCATTGTCGGACGCGTCGGTCCACTCAGAACCAAACTCGAACTCGGCGCTTTCACGACGCGCCTCATTTTGTTCGTAAAAGGCTTCGATATCCATAACCCCACCTTAGGTCGCTCGAGTATGCGTTGTGAAGTGTGCGCTCGCGTGCACGCTCCTGGTCACCAGAAATGTACCTTCTTCTGGCGCCCTCGTGGGAACGAACATGTGCGCACCGTGGCCTGTACTGGTCACCATGACACCACACACCGATGTACTGGGCCAATTACGAAGTGAATGGGAGCGAAAAGGGCGTACGAACGAGGCACACGTCTCGCTGCTGTCACTCGTTGAGCACGCGCCGCATCTTGGTCTCGAAGCGCTGTTTGATCTCTGGGACGTAGTGCATATCCTCGAACGCGGAGGTGGACGAAGCATCCTCGAGCGCGCTGCCGTGGTCCAGGCGCTGCTCGAATGCGCCGGGGACCCACTTATCGCGCGCACGCTGCTTCAGACCATGTTGCCTGGCGTTGTGAGTGTCTGTCGCCAGCTTCGTTTCGGTGAAGGTATCATCGGAGATCCGAGTGAGACCCTCTCAATGGCCCTTGGCCTCGCCAGTGAATTGATTGCGGATTGGGCTGGCCAATCGCGTCAGTATGCGGCGCCCGACTTCCTGTCGGCACTTAGGGGACGTTTGCGTCGCTGGCTCTTGAAAGAAAAGGCGGCCTTGAGCGCACTCTCATATTTTGAGCAACGTGACGAGCCGGCCTATGAGGACTCCCCGCTCCTCACTCGATTGGGCAGTTTTCGCGGTAGCCAACACGAGAGAATTGCGCGTCTTACCTATGAAAGGGTCTTCGTGGGGCGCTCTCTGCTCGAACTTGCGGCGACCGATCACGGCTCTCCGGGATCACTTCGAGCGGAACTACAGAACTTTGCAGTGCGTCACCTGATCTAGATGGCGCGCGAGACAAACACCATGAATAGCAATTTCCCACCGTTACCTCTATCCTGCGAGAACCATGCCAGACCTTCGATCCCCGTTTCGAGCAGCGCACCTGGTTATGTGGTCGAGCCCACTTCTTTTGTTGATACTGGTCTTCACCCTCACGAACGCGTCGAATACGCCGACAACGAGTTCGACGCAGATCAGCAGCACGACAACCTTCGTCGCGACGCACAACGCGACGTCGAGCACTACAACGACCGAGCGAGCTACGACTCATCAGACCGCACCGATAGTCGTGAGTACGACGAGCGTTCCTTTCGCCGCCGCGCCCAGCGAGACTTACGTCACGCCGACAAGTTCGATCGCGAAGTCGATCGCGCTCGCACCCAACAAGAACGTGTCGAGCGGCGCGCTCGCAGGGACTCTCAGCGTGGCCCAGCCGGTCGTGGACATCCCGCTCGAAGGTCCCGGGTCGTGGTCGATCGCGACCAGCGCGCCCGCGCTGGAGGTGCTCGCCTGCGGCGGTTCCACCCAGAGCGTCGCAGTTCAGTTCACGATCACCCTTCATCAAAGCTGCCAACTAGTGATCACGTCAACGAATCACGAGGTGCGGCCCTCGTGGCGACTTATTCCAACTCCGTAAGACGCTTCGCCGCCGGCCCGCTTCACGGTACCGGACTCGCGTTGTATTTCATGCTCCTTCCGTACGTCGTGGTGACGAAGTGGAAGGTTGCCGGCGAGCAGACCCACGGCGCGCTCGTTCGGGTGCTACTCGTCTGCCTCGCCATGTTCTGGCTCGCATTTCTCGTACAGCTTGGGCGAAACGTGGCGCGACTGCGCAGTGGGACTGGCATCTCCACCAGTGGCAGCGCATGGTTGGCTGGCCTGATTGTTGCCCTTCTGTCATTCCTGGTACCGGGTTTTTTGCACGCCAACACGGGCGCTGCTTATACCGAGACTCCGCTCGCGATCGCCTTGAGTGACACCGCGACGTCATGGCGCGAGCATCAACCACTCGCACCAGAAGTTGTACGACCAGAGAGTGCAACCCAGGTTCGTCCGACCCAACCTCCACCGCGACCGCGCCAGCCCATGTCGGTACTAAGCGCCCTGCCCATGGCCCTCGTCGCAAAGCGCCGCCACGATGCTCTACGACAACACCAGTTCGAGTGTCCCGACGATGAAGTCGACGAACTCATCGACGCCCTTCGCTCGCTCGATCCTCATCTCATCGCACGACTTCGATTCCTCATTGGAGCGGAACGCAGTGGCGTCATCCATATTTCTGGTGCCGTAGAGAATGGCGAACTCTCATCCGACAACGACCCTCTCGTGGGTTGCCTCCTCGCTTCGGGCGAGGAGGCTGTAGTCGCCTTTGCTCGCGAAGGCGGCACGCTGTCGGTCGATCCACGCTGGACCGATGTCGAGGCGAGAGACTCCATAGTGGCCCTACACGATGGGCGGCTCGTATTCGTAGACAGCGAGCCCGAGCTCCTGCGGGCGCTCGCAACACGATCGCTGCACAACGTCACGGTGGTCTATCTCGGTTCCGCGCTCGATCTCGACGAGGAGCTGCGGGCGAGTTGTGTCACGCTCACCACGATGACCCCTGGTGAGAGCACCGACAATGCCGCCGCGCTGCCTTCGCGTGATCTCAATGCGTCACGTGACGGAGTGTGCGTGGAGCTGCTGCGCGCGAGTCCTAACGTTACAGGCTTGAGCGAGCCGTTCGCTCCCACACTGCGGCGGCGCTGCATCGAGATGGTCGCGTATCTGGCGCTCCATCACGACGAACCGATAACTGGGGAGCGTCTGCGATCGCGGGTGCTGGGCTACGCCGACATTGAAGCGTCAAGTCGCACACTCGCCAACACCGCGAGCGCAGTCCGTCGAAGCCTGGGGCTCGACGCGAAGGGTCCCCTCTTGCACTCCGTGAGCTCTTCAGGCCTCTACGAGACTCACGGTGTGAGTTGTGACGTGGTAAATTTTCACGCCCTCATGGTGCGCGCGAGGTCTCTCGCCGTGCCCGAAGCGTCAGTCCTCGCCCACCAAGCGCTCCAGATGGTCCAAGGCGAGCCACTCGCGAGTGCCCTCAGGGGATTCGAATGGTTTCTCGCAGAGGGACATCTGAGCCAACTGCAGCGTGACGGAGAGTACGCGGCGCTCTTGTTGCACCATCAGGCCACCAGTCAAGAGGATTACGAATTGGCGTTCTGGGCACTTCAACAGGGACTACGCATCGACCCGTTCAGCGACGTACTCATCGAGACGATCGCACGAGTGCCGCGACTACGCCAGTTTGGACGCGATCGAACCAGCCGACCGCAGGACGAGTCCGTCAGCCCCGGCGGCACTGTAGTGGTGGGATGGTCGTTCAACCGCCTCGGCAACCAAATCGTCCAGCAACCGTGAGAAGGCCAGTGGCGGATCGACGAACAGGTGCTTGGAGAGCGATCCGGGGATTGTGTTGATCTCATTCACATAGATCTCGTTGTCGTTGATGAGAAAGTCAATGCGCGCGACCCCTCGCACTGACGCCAATGTCGCGATGGTGCGCGCCATCACTTCTATCTGCTCGGCTTGACCCTCGACGAGCACCGCCGGAAGTTCCCGGGGAGCCGAGACCATGCCTTCACCTCCCACGTACTTGTCGCGATAATCAAGAATCTCGGCGGTCGCCGAACGTCGGATCGGTCGCTCGATGGATGAAAGGGTGACGGTTGGATACGTGCGGAGTGCGATCTGAACGTCGGCGAGATCTTGACGGAATGGTTCAACGACACAACCGCGATGAAAGTGGGCGTTGGTGCGAAGACGCGCCTTGGCCGTTTCGAGTTCCGCGACGACATCGATCCCTATGGAAGAACCACCGAACCTGGGCTTCAAGATGTATGGCGGCTCGAAGGGAAGCGACATGGTGTCGCCCGTCAACAGCGCACGTGGGAGCGTGGGAAGTCCCGCATGGGCAATGACGGCGCCGAAGGACCACTTATCCATCCCCAAGGCTGCGCCCGCGACTGTAGGTCCGCTGTAGTTGATGCCCGCGAGGTCCAACGCCGCTTGCAGCGAACCGTCCTCTCCCGGTCCGCCGTGTGTACACATGATCACTGCTTCGAGGTCGAGTTGTCGCTCCTTCGATAGACGCGACCCCGCGGTGAAGAACCCGCCAGACTCACCCACGCGCAGGGTCAACTCACTCGACCCCTTAGGTATCCCGTCGAGGAACGATTCCGCTTCGACTGAGGGCGCCACGTTGAAGAACGAGCCAGTCTTGGTCCAATAGATCCCGACTGCGTCGCGATTGGTCCTGTGGAACTCTCGTAACGCCAAAAGACCGGTCAGGATTGAAATGTCGTGTTCCGGTGTCGGACCCCCGAATAGCACCCCAGTAGTCACCACACACCTCTTTGCAGTTTTGTCATCAAGCCATCAAGGGTAGTGGTCGGGAAGATCGTTCAGGTACAACACACCATCTCCGGCGATCAAGGTGGATCGCACCCACTGCACTGCCTCGTCTCGTGTGTCGAATCGACGCGCCGTCCCCTCATAGCCCGCCATCAGTGGTTTCGCGTTGGTACGACCCACCACGACGAGTTGCGCCCCATACGCCGTCACTCTTTTGGCCAAGTTCATGTTCTCGAGATGTTGATCGTCCCCGAGTTCAATCAAACCCGGTGTCACGACGACTCGTCGACCCTCGATCGGCAGCGACGCGAGCAGACGTAGGGCCGCCGCCGCACTGGCCGGATTGGCGTTGAAGGTATCGTCGATCACCATGACGCCCGATGAGGCGCGCACCACATTGGAGCGATTAGCAACGACCGTGACCTCGTTCAGTCGACCCACGATCTCGTGAAGTTCGACGTCGAGTTCCAATGCAGCCCCGATCGCACACGCGAGATTCGTTGACTGGACTCCCGCCTGCGAGGCCATCGTAGCGACCATCTCGCCCTCAACGTAGACCTGCCAACGTGCACCGTCCTCGACCACTCGAACCGACGCATCAGGATTGATCGAACCCACGCGACGCACGCGCTTGCCCTGTTCAACAAGGCGCGCCGGCCACTGCGCCAAGCGCTCATCGTCAATATTGACAACGACGGTGCGGGCGCGCCCGGTGATCTCAAACTTGGCCCTCTCGATGACGTCCAGGGTTTTCATCCGTTCCAAGTGCACGGGACCAATAGCGGTAATGACGGCGATCTCTGGCGGGCACCAGGAACACAACTCAGCTATTTCGCCTTCGGCGAAGGTGCCCATCTCGGCGATGAAGATGCCCGTCGCGTCGGCCAGGTTCTCGTTGATGGCCCTCGAGAGTCCCGCGCGATTGTTAAAACTGCGTGGTGACGCGACGACACCGTCGTGAGCGCCCAAGAGGTCGCGCAGGTGATTCTTGGTGGAAGTCTTGCCGTAGGAACCCGTGATCGCCACCACGCGCGGCTGCACCTTCTTCAAACGCTCGACGGCCAGGTCAACGAACGCTTGTGCCTTGCGATTCTCATTCGGCTCGAGGAGTCTCGTGGTGACGTCGAGCAAGAGCGGAACCGCCCACACCATTGCCAGTGCGAGCAACCACGGCCGTCCGGTTACGCTCCCGGCCAGCGCGACGATCACAGCAAAGACGGTCGCGACCACGAACACCGTCGTCAAGCGCCTGGTCCATTGCAGGACGCTCGTTCGCCCCTTGATTGAGAGACCCTGGGGGCACAATGCGCCATACCCGACCGATACGACGACGGCGAGGGCATCCAACTTCGCGAGGACCGCAATCACGAAGACGATGAGAAAGACGTGGGTCAAGGTGATCGGACGACCCCGCTTCGACCGATCGACCGACTTCGCCGACGCCACCTGCGGCGAGGACCAGCGCGCGAGAAAGCGACGCATGGAACTCGCCTGATAATGCTCGCGTTGCAAGACGCGCAACCAGCGAAGCATCTGGGCCATGTAGGCGAGCGCGAGCGCGAGCGCGAGTATTACGTCAAAGACCAGTTTCACGCGATCACCCGAGAAGCTTCTCTACTTCAATGACGAGCTCCATCGGAGCCTCCCGGGGCAGTAAGTGCCCCACCGAGTTCACAACGCGCAGCGAATGCTCGGAATGGATGAGCTGTTGCGCACGTTGCGCCACCGCAACGGGCACCTCGGTATCGAGTTCCCCCCACACCATTGCGACCGGAGCGGTGATGCGAGCGAGTTCGTCTTCGTAACTCTCATTGACGTTGGCGACCAGCACATCGCGAAGCAGGCCACTGGCGTTTCTATAATCCGTTGAACCAAAACGTTGCCGAGCGGCCTCCATCCTCTTTTCGCCGATCACTCCACGACGATGCAGCGCTCGAATCACTCGAAACCTCAATGGTGGTGGCCCCGACTGACTGGTCCTCAGGATTGGGGCACCGGTCAACACGACCCCCGCCACCAACTCGGGATGAGTGGCCGCCAATACTGTTGCAATGCGCCCGCCGAACGAATGACCCACGAGAATAAGCCGGTCTTGTGCGAGTTCCCTCAAGGGACCCACCATGAGTGTTGCGTAGTGGCGCGCGCCACCCGCAACCGTTGGGAGGGGTGAGGCACCAAAACCGGGCAGGTCAAACGCCACCGACGCCACACCGCGGTCGGCCAGCGTCGACGCGCATTTATCAAAATCCCGGCCCCTGCGGCACCATCCGTGGAGCCACACCACGCGGACCGGTCCTTCGCCGTAAGGCTCACCGAAGATATTTCCATCGTCGTAGGCACGCAGCACGCCCTTCAGGTTACTGACATGTCAAGCCCTCACGAAGCCACGTCACTGCGTACCGGTAGCGTCATAGTCACAATGAGTAATCGAGTGGCATTCTCAGAGGACATGCTGGTGGGTCTCACGCCTGAGCAGCGCGAAGCCGTCATGTCGCCCGCGAAGCGACTCTTGGTGCGTGCTACCGCGGGTTCTGGAAAAACGCACGTGCTCACGCTTCGAATCCAACGCCGGATCACCCAAGGCGAGATTGAGCCCGACCAAGTGCTCGCGATGACGTTCACGCGAAAGGCTGGCGACGAGTTGCGCCGTCGTCTCTTTCGTTCGGGCATTCGCGATATCAAGGCGGGTACTTTTCACCGTGCGGCGTTGACCCTTGTCAATCAGTACCGCGAAGACCACCACCTCGCTCCATTGGTCATTGAAGCGAATCGACGTCGACTCGTTACCGCGCTCGCCGCGCAGGTGAACGCGTCCAGTGAGATCCGACTGGAAGATTGGCAATTGCCCCGGTTGGAACAAGAGATTGGATGGGCTCTCAGCCAAGGATTCAACGGTGCACTGTACGCCAAGAGCGCGAAGAAGTCCCGAAGAGATGCTCCGTTATCGCCCGCCCAGTTCGCCAGCGTGCTCGACCGCTACGTGGGTTTGTGTCACAGTCGCGGAGTCCTCGACTTCGATCTGTTGTTGAGCGAGGCGATCACGCTCTTACGCGATGACGCGAACGTATTGGCTTCATTTCGACACCAACACACATCGTTGTTCGTCGACGAGACCCAAGATATGAACCCGTTGCAGTTCATGCTGCTTCGCCACATGGCGGGCGACGATCCCGACTTGTTCTGTGTGGGAGACCCTAACCAATCGATTTACGGCTTCAATGGTGCTAGCCCCCACCTGCTCAACGAGATCATCCGTACGTGGCCGGACACCCTCACACTCGACCTCACCCGAAATCATCGTTCCACGGCGAACATCATCGCCGTCGCCAACACCTTGCTCGATGAGGGTGCTCAAGGGATCACGCCCGCGAAGGACCAGGGTGATGTGCCGATGCTGCGCGGATATGACACCGACGAACAGGAAGCGTCGCACGTCGCTCGGTGGCTCAGCGCAAAACATCAACCCGGGACCCCATGGCGCTCCATGGCGGTCTTGGCGCGCACCAACGCCCAATTGGAGTTGGTGTCCAGCCACCTCGATGCACTCGATATCCCCTACGAACGGCGCGGCCCCGAGCACTCACCCGCATCGGACTTGGCGAACTCGAATGATGCGTGGTCTCGACAACTCAATGATGAGAACAACGACGCAGTCGCGCTGTCGACGATTCACCGCTCCAAAGGCCTCGAGTTTCAGTTCGTCGCCGCTATTGGATGGGCCGAGGGACAATTGCCAAACTACAACGCCACAACACCAGCTCAACTCGACGAGGAACGCAGACTCGCCTATGTGGCGCTCAGTCGCGCCGAGGATTCATTGCTCATCACGTGGAGCCGAGGTCGAAATGACCCTCGCTACCCTGACCGCGCACCGTCACGTTTCCTGTCCCCCATCGAACACGTCATCACAGAGATCGAGCAACGCGACGCCCCCCTCACCGGCGAGGCACGAAAGGCCCGCTTGGCCGCGATTCGTCGTGAACTCGAGAAGACCCTGGGTGAAGGTAACGTGTCGCTCTAGTGGGACCCCTTGACCTTCGCCGAGAGTTGTTAGACATCGTTGGTGAACGTGGCGCGACGTTTTCCCCGGACCATCAACCGGACGATCTTCACGATGAAACGCTGCACCCCGATCCAAGGGTGCCCTACGCCGTCCTTTACCCGACCTGCACCGAACAGGTGAGCCAAATCGCGGCACTCGCAAGCACGCACGGCATCCCCGTGACGCCACGTGGTTCAGGCACCGGGCTCTCGGGGGGGGCCACACCCGTCACCGACGGCTTTGTCGTCAGTTTCGCGCGAATGAATCAGTTGCTTCGTCTCGACACGCTCGATCACGTCGCCGTTGTCCAACCGGGCATCACGCTTCGTGAACTGGGTGAGATTCTGGCCCCAAGTGGGCTTCGCTACCCGGTGTATCCCGGTGAACTCTCGGGCTCACTCGGGGGGAACGTCAATACCAATGCCGGTGGCATGCGCGCGGTTCGTCACGGTGTCACGCGTCACCACGTACTCGGGCTGGAATTAGTCCTCATCGACGGGACCATCGTGCGCACTGGAGGTGCCGTCGTCAAGTCATCCTCGGGTTATGACCTCACCCAACTGGTCATCGGCAGCGAGGGCACCCTCGCAATGGTCACTGAAGTCACACTGAAGCTCTCACCCACGATGCCCCATTCGTCCACCGTCCTCGTGCCGTTTCGCACCTTGGAGGAAGTGACCCGCATCGTGCCCACGATCGTCGGATCTGGACTAGAACCCTCGATGCTCGAGTATCTCGACGTACTGACGATGAGCGCGATCTCGAACGCCACCAATCTGGAACTGGGTGTGTTGGCCTCAGTTGCCGAGCAGACCGCGGCGTACCTGATCATCGTGCTCGAGACCCGCACCGATCACCAGCTCGCCGACGACATCGCCGCCCTGGCGTTCATTGTCGAGGGAGCGGGCGCGCTCGACGTCTACGTCCTGGCACCCACCGCGGGCACCCGGTTGATCGAGGCGCGCGAACGAGCCTTCTGGGTTGGCAAAGCCGCGGGAGCCAACGAGATCATCGACGTCGTCGTGCCCCGTTCCAGCGTCCCCACTTTCTTGCGTGAAGCTACTCAGATTGCCCAGCGTCACGATGCGTTCATATCGGGATGCGGACACGTTGGCGACGGCAACGTCCATCTCTCGGTCTTTCTTCCCGACGAGCACAAGCGCGCCGCCATGCTCTTGGAGTTGTTCAGATTCGGTGTTGATATCGGTTGTCAGATCTCGGGTGAGCACGGCATTGGCCGCGACAAGCAGGCACCGTACCTGGAACTGACCGATCCGACACTGCTGGACCTGCAGCGACGGATCAAGCACGCCTTTGACCCCTCGCAACTGCTCAACCCGTATCGACTGCTTGACGAAAGGCAACTACCGTGAACGGAGCGCACGCCCTGCTCGCCACGCTGTCCAAGAACGGCGTGGACACCTGCTTCGCCAACCCCGGAACCTCCGAAATGCACTTCGTCGCAGGTCTCGACGACGCCCGTGACATGCGCGCGATCCTGTGCCTCTTCGAAGGCGTCGCGACGGGCGCCGCTGACGGCTACGGACGGGTGCGGGGCACACCCGCGGCAACACTCTTGCACCTCGGACCCGGTCTCGCCAACGGTTGGGCGAATCTGCACAACGCGCGACGCGCGCACACGCCCCTGGTCAACATCGTGGGCGACCACGCGACCTACCACTCACAGTTCGACGCACCTCTCCAAAGCGACATCCTCTCGGTGGCGTCGGCGCTCGAAGGCTGGCAGCGTCGAACGACGCGGCCCGACAACGTTGCGCGCGACACGGCCGACGCGATTGCCGCGGCGCTCGCGCCCCCGGGGAGCGTCGCCACCTTGGTGCTACCCGCGGACGCGTCGTGGGGCGAGATCGAGTCACCACCCGACGAATGGCCCGAGGCGACTCGGTCAACGACTTCCGAGCCCGACGAGGCCGCCGTTCGCCACGCCGTGGACGCCCTGCGCACTCGAAAGTGCGCGCTCTTTCTCGGCGGCGCGTCACTCGCATCATCGCAACTCTCGCTCGCCCATCGGGTCGCCCACGCTACGCGTAGCCGGCTCATCTGCGAGACTTTTCCATCGATTCTGGACCGCGGCGCGGGCGTCCCAGGTCCGGAACGACTGATCTATCTGAGTGAATTTGCCATCTCGCAGCTGCGCGACGTCGAAGTCCTGATCCTCATTGGCGCCCACGAGCCGGTCGGCTTCTTTGCGTACCCCGACGTGTCGAGTCGCCTCGTGGCCGAGGGGTGCGAGGTCATCGCTCTCGCACCACCCGGTGTTGACACGGCCATGGCGCTCGCCACGCTGGTCCAAGAGTTGAAGGTCCCGCCCGCTCCACAAACTTTCGGCGAGGCCCCCGCGGCGCCGAGCGGCGCCCTGAGCACCGCCTCGTTTGCCGCTGCGATCGGTGCGACAATGCCCGAGGACCTCATCGTCGCTGACGAGTCCAACACCGGTGGCGTGCACCTGTTCGCGGCGACGCAGTCCTCACCCCCGCACCGGTGGATGACGCTGACCGGTGGGTCCATCGGCTTCGGGCTACCCGTCGCACTCGGCGCAGCCGTGGGTAGCGGCCAGCGCGTCCTCGCACTCGAAGCGGACGGTTCGATGATGTACACGCCCCAGGCGCTGTGGACCATGGCGCGCGAACAGCTCGACGTGACCGTCGTCGCACTCTCGAACCGCAGCTACGCAATCTTGAATCTTGAGCGACAGCGTGTCGGCGCGGTATCAGAAGGCGCCACGAGCCAGCGAATGCTCGACCTCGACGACCCCGCACTCAATCTTTGTGACGTGGCGACGGGCCTCGGTGTGCCGAGTCAGCGCGTTACGACAGCCGACGAACTCGTTCGTGCGCTCGAGACCTCCTACGCGACGCCGGGCCCCCGCTTCATCGAAGCGATGCTGCCCAAGGGCCTCAGCTAAGCGAGAACTCGCCGACGACCGGCGCGTGGTCCGAAGGCTTCTCGCCTTTTCTCGCGTCACGGTCTACATAACTGGCCGTGGCGCGTTCAAAGAGCGATGAGGTGACGTAGAGCAGGTCAATCCGCAAGCCCCACCCGCGATGAAAGGCGCCGTTGCGATAATCCCACCACGAGAAGCACGGCTCTCCTGGATGCAGCGCCCGCGTCAAGTCGCGAAGGCCCGCACGCTCGAGGCCCCGCAGCGCCTCGCGCTCAGGTTCACTCACGTGGGTGGAGCCCACGAACGATTGAGGGTCGTAGCAATCGAGATCGGTCGGGGCGACGTTGAAATCCCCGCCCACGACCAAGGGATACTCAAGATCACCACTCGCAATCAATCCACTCAACTTGTTGAGCCACTGGATCTTGTAGGCGTAGTGCGGGTCATCGAGCGCTCGACCGTTCGGTACGTAACACGAGAAGGCGCGGACGTCGCCACACTTCGCACTCATGATCCTGGCTTCGGGGTCTCCGTCACCGAAGCCTCTCGTCACTTCGCCGAGGCCAACCCTTGAGAGGATGGCGACACCATTCCACTGGCCTTGACCGTAGTGAGCCGACTCATAGCCGAGTTGCTCGAAGTGCGCGAACGGGAACTTGACGTCGGTCTGCTTGGTCTCCTGCAACAGCACTACGTCTGGTTGGTGCTCGCTGAGCCACTGGGTGACCCGAGGCAATCGAGCGGTGAGGGAGTTGACGTTCCAGGTGACGATCTTCACGAGGCGTCGGCGAGGATGAAGAGCAGTTGCGTCTCAACTGCCAGCTTTCCATCGACCGTTGCGCGACCGTGCCCTTTGCCACCTCGAGCGGAGAGTTGGGTCATCTCGCATTCGAGCAGCACCGTGTCGCCAGGCACCACCTGTCGGCGGAATCGAGCGTTCTCCACGCCCCCAAAGAGTGGGAGACGGCCTGAGAATCGCATGTCAGCCAGCACGGCGACGGCACCACATTGAGCGATCGATTCGAGCAGCAAGACTCCCGGTGTCGTCGGACGACCCGGGAAGTGACCCGCGAAGAACCACTCATCGCCGCGAAGTGTCCAGTGCCCACTGGCACGAACGCCTGGTTCAATGCTCACCATCGAATCGAGGAGCAAGAACGGGGGCCGGTGAGGCAACCAGTGCGCGGGGTCCATTGAGAACTCGCTCACACCAGGGCCAATTCTGCTATGCGACGGTCGCCGTCGACCGTCACGAGACGAAAGACTCGAACGTCGCCGCGCTTCAGTACGTCACGCGCACGCGCCGGGGCGGGATCGCCCAGTGAGGTCGTCGGTGCGTAACACTCCACTTGGTTTCCGTTCTTCAGGTTCACCTTGATGACCGCACCATGGGACGTGAACGCGGTCACCTCACCTTCGATCTTGCTGCCGATCTTGCTCGAATTCTTGAAGAGGATGAAATCTGACTCTGGATTGACCGGTTGACGACCACGTCGCAATGCGGGAGCTGGCTGGCTCAGCGCACTCTCGAGCACGATCGGCGCATTCTTCGCAGCCCTCTTCGTAACGCTCGCGGGAGCCTTCGCCGCGGCGAGCTTCTTTGCCGCGGGGGCCTTCCTGGTGGCCTTCTTCAACGGCGCCTCGGCGAGTCTCGCCGTACTCTCAGCGACCTTGGCAACCTTCTTCGTGGCCTTCACCGCCGCCTTGGTGCTCTTCGCCGCCTTCTTGGTGACCGCCTTAGTCGCCTTGACGGGCGTGAGAGTGGTGCCGATCGTCGGTTTGGCCCCGTCGGGCAAGGTGACCGTCAATTTCTTCACCGCACGAGAGGCCTTGACTCCTCGAACGGGGATGCGCGGCGTGAAAACCCACCCAACACCTTTAACAGGTTTGCCGCCGATGAGTCGGTCGGGTTCAAACAGCCAGGGGTATTCGTCATGGAATTCTTGAAACGAATCGTTGCTCAGCACCAAGGCATTGATGCGCTGGGCGATCTTCAAGATGAATGCGTCACCGCGCCCGATGGCGCCGGCGGGCGGTGTAACGATCTCGCCCGCCAACTCAGCCTCTTTGAATCGAGAACGCTCCCCCGGAGCCACGCGATGCTCGAAACTCGCGTCCACGACCACGATCACCTCGGCGTGCGGATTCTCTTCGAGAAACGACCGCACCGCCTCGTCTAGTTGGATGAGGCTCGGGATGGTGCGACCCTCGGTCGCAAGATTCGAACCATCGACGACGACCCGGAGCCGATTGACTTTGGCCGAACTCATCCGATTGCCCGACGTAGGAGGTCAGCCTGCTCGGCGGTGTGCACGAGGCCGCTACCGGTGGCCGGACTCGCAGACTCCGCCCTCGCCACGTGACGCACGTTGGTGCCCCGGAACTGATCGTGCATCTGGAGGTGCACGAACGGCCACGCGCCCATGTTCTCGGGCTCTTCTTGCAGCCAGACAACCTCAGTGAGTTGCGGGTAACGACCAAGCACGCGCTCGATCTCGCTCGTCGGCCACGGGTAGATCTGTTCGACGCGAACAACGGCGACCGAGGTGGCGCTGGTCTCGCCTCGATGAGCCAGCGCCTCATGGGCGATCTTGCCTGAAGCGAGGACCACCCGAGTGACTGACGTCGGGTCACCCGACGGATCGTCGAGCACTGTCTGGAACGAACCCTGCTCGAACTGGGTCAGGGGCGAACGTGTTTGGACTGCGCGCAACATTGATTTGGGGGTGAAGACTATGAGCGGAGTGATGTGCTCGCGAAGAACCTGGCTTCGCAACAGGTGGAAATACTGCGCTGACGTGGTTGGCTGAGCGACTCGGATGTTGTTACGAGCACACAGCGATAGGAATCGCTCAATACGACCGCTCGAGTGCTCGGGCCCCTGCCCTTCGTAGCCGTGTGGCAAGAGCATCACCAGACTCGCGTGTTGACCCCACTTGTCTTCGGCCGCGACGAGGAAGTTGTCGATGATGATCTCTGCACCATTGACGAAGTCGCCAAACTGGGCCTCCCACGCGACGAGCGTGTTGGTCGCCTCGACGGAATATCCGTACTCGAAGCCGAGCGCGGCGTACTCGCTCAAGAACGAGTCACGCACCGTGAAGAACGCGTCGGAACTCAAGTTGGCCAAGGGCACGTACTGCGCCCCATTCTCGTAATCGATCAGTGCGGCGTGACGGTGAGAGAACGTGCCTCGACGAGAGTCCTGACCCATCAAGCGAACATTCGAACCACCCTTCACCAATGAACCGAAGGCCAGTGCTTCGCCCAAGGCCCAGTCGACTTCGCCGGCTTCGACCATGGCCCTTCGCTGAGCGAACTGACGCTCCAACTTCGGGTGGATTGTGAAGCCAACAGGCGCACTCACGGTGGCCTCGGCGATCTCGAGCAGCGTCGCTCGATCAACGCCAGTGGGTGGCGCGGGCTGGTCCTCGGG
>JABBNY010000263.1 GCA_019352095.1 Acidobacteriota bacterium | reverse complement strand
CAGTAACTCGCCGGTCGTCGCGAGGATAGGGTGGCGAATTTAACGTCGACACGCTAGAGATGTTTGGTCGCACTCCCCGTGCTGGTGCGTCGCTGAAGTCCCTTGACGAATGTGAAATCCACCTATGCGACGTCAGCCGGTCAGCGAAATATGAATCGGTACCTCATTGTTGTGTGCGAGTCATCGGCCAGGGTGAAGGCACCGGCGCTCGACGATTCGACAGCTCACCGCTGACAAGTGTCGCGGGCGTCTTGGGGAGCGTTTCGGGGGCCCACACTGGAATGGCCTTCGACTGCGCGTAGTGATGCTGATCAGTGCGCCATGAAGAGATGACTCCAATGTCCTAGTCGTGAAGAGATGTGCGGGTATCTGTTCTTGGGCGCTGACGCAGATCAACGGCAGTGGGCAATATGGTGCCGTCCGCGTCACCGGTTCGCCGAGCAACGACGCACGAACTCCTGACGCCGCGTAGGTGACAGCATCACTTCTTCCCCGCGACCCCCGCTCGCCGGGGGTTCTCTCGGCGATTCGTCAAAGGATCTTGCGAACCGAGCGCCTGGGTCAAATGTGCCCGGAGCGAGGGGCCGAGATGCTCGTCCTCAAGACCAAGATCGATAATCGTCTTCAAGTACTCAAGCTTGTCTCCCGTGTCGAAGTAGCGAGCGTTCTCAATCTCATATCCGAGAAGGAAGTTGCCGTTATCGATCGAGAGTTGCATCGCATCCTGCAGCGAAAGCTCGTCACCAGGGCGAAGTTCTGCGACACGATCGCTGAGGCACCCCAATATCGTCGGCGTGAAGAGGTAACTGCTCACGCTCGCGAGGTTCGACGGCGCACGAGATCGGCCGGGCTTCTCGACGATCGATTCGATCTTCACGATACCCGGCTCGATCTCTTTGCCCCCCACGTACCCGTAGCGCGTGTAGTCGTCATCATCATCCGCACGAATACACGACAGCACGCCGAGGCCCGTGCGCTCGTGGAGGGCGACCATCTGGCTGAACCGCCCGGGAGTGGCGCGGATGAAGTCGTCCCCGAAGGTGTAGATGAAAGGCTCATCACCGATTAGGTGCGCAGCGTTAAGGAGAGGCGTACCGTTGCCGTCTGGACCCTTTTGGCGCATATAGGCAAAATTTGCCAGATTGGCGATGTGCTCAACCTCCTTCAGCAGCTTCTTCTTCGGACCCCTGAGGGCGGCTACTAGCT
Source organism: Acidobacteriota bacterium (assembly GCA_019352095.1). GTDB lineage: Bacteria > Actinomycetota > Acidimicrobiia > Acidimicrobiales > RAAP-2 > RAAP-2. The sequence goes on along the minus strand of JABBNY010000263.1, from coordinate 2,145 downwards.
CCTGGTTCGGCTCCGCGAAGTGGTCCTCAATCGAACGCTTGTGGTATCCGGTAACGATAACGATGTCTTCGATCCCGGCCTCGACGAGCTCCTCGACGATGTACTGAATGATCGGCTTGTCGAGGATCGGCAACATTTCTTTCGGCATTGCCTTGGTCTGGGGGAGGAATCGCGTCCCCAGTCCAGCCGCTGCAATGACAGCTTTGCGTATCAATTGGATCCCCCGTTTGCGCGAACTCGAACTGCTAGTGATGCACTCAATCTGCCCAATTACGGCGTCTCTCGTGCCACGGTTCTACATTACGGGCAAACTACCCGAGCTTCCGCTGTCGGGAGGTCGATGACCTCAGTACGAGAGTCGCAGACCAGTCACCGTGCCAATCGGTGGACTTTGGGTCACACAATAAGAACTCGCGCAACACGGTCCATGGCGCGCCATTTGCATTGGGTGGAGGGTTCAAGTTGTTGAGATGACGAGATGAAAATACGTACATATGTGGAACGAGGTGACCCAAACCACGACCGTTGGAATTCACATCAGTAACAAATACCGAAAGTCTCCCGAATTTCTGCTCATAGACAATCAGTACTATTATTGCCGCATGGGGAATCGAGAGGACAACTCAGCCGGAAAGCTCCTTCGACAGGCTCGCCTCGGCGCCCGACTATCGCAGACGGAAGTCGCTCGTCGCGCTCATGTTGCTCAAAGCGTTATCAGCGCCTACGAGTCCGGCCGCAGAGAACCCTCGGTCTCAACGCTCGAGCGTCTCGTCCGCGCGACGGGGCACCGCTTGGTTCTCGATCTAGAGCGTTCGAGCGATTGCCCACCCGGTCTCCCTGACACCCCCCTTGGTCGCCGACTTCGCCATCACCGACGCTCAATACTCGCCTGTGCGGCGCTCCATGGTGCGAACAACGTCCGCGTCTTTGGAAGCACGGCGAGGGGTGAAGAGCGGCCTGATAGCGACGTCGATTTAGTGGTCGACCTGGCCAAGGAAACGGGACTGTTTAACTTAGAAGCATTACGCAGAGAGCTTTCGGAAATCCTCGGCGTACCGGTTGACGTCGCCCCGTCAGACAGCCTCCGGCCTCGAGTTCGAGAAGAGGTCGAACGTGAAGCCATCCCTCTATGAACTCACGACGTGACAAAGAGCGCCTCGCCGACATCGTTGACGCGATTGCCGCAATCAAGAGCCACCTCGCTCGCGGTGAACTCTCCGACGGACTCATTTTCGACGCCGTTCGGCTACGTCTGATCGAAATTGGGGAGGCAGTGAAACTGTTAGATCCCAAGCTCGTCGCGAGCGAACCAGATGTCCAGTGGTCGGACGCGTCCGGAATGCGCGACTGGCTTGCCCACCACTATTTCGACACTTCCCGAGCAGTGGTCGACGCAACTATCACCGAGGATCTTCCGCCACTTGAAGAAGCCGTCCTGCGCCTTCTGGCGCGCCTTGAACTCTCCAAACAGCGCGCTCGCAACGTCCAAAGCCGCGATCGGAACGACGATCGCGGGCTTGGACGATAACGCTTGGATGACACCAGCGACGATGACTCAAGGTGTTGCGGAGTGGAATAACGTCAGTCTTCTGACCGTGACCCAATAAGTGGACCGACCAATGGGTTCAAGGACTCGGGGTGGACCTTGAGTCACACAATAAGAACCACTCGGTTTCTGTGGTCGCACGAAAGTTGAACTTCCTTGAAGAGTAGATGCCGTCTAGAGCAAGTCGATGAATTCGCTCACGGTAACGTCAGACTGTCGAAGGATTGCCGCAAGCGTCCCCCGGGCAAGTTCCCGGTGAATCGGGACGATCACCGTTCTGCCCCCTTGATTGCGGAGTTTCACATGACTACCTCGCTGCCCGATCTGTGCAAAGCCAATCTTCTTAAGCGCAGTGACGGTCTCTTGACCAGAAACAACGGGTAGCGCGGGACTCACGCAGGAATCAATACAGTGGTGATGATTGGTGGCTCTATTGAGTCGGGGAGGTCTTCCCCTTCGAAGTACAAGCCCAGCGCTTCTTCGAGATTCGCGACAGCCTCATCAACCGTCTCACCTTGACTTACTACGTCGACGTCAAGGCACCTGGCGACATACCAAGGCTCTTCGTGGGTGACTGCGACAGTGAACTTCATAATTCA
>JABBNY010000262.1 GCA_019352095.1 Acidobacteriota bacterium | reverse complement strand
TCACCCACTATTCCCGACCGTTCCCGGTAATTGTTGTGCTGAGGTTGTGCTGGGAATCTGAATGTAGGTCGTCCCTTAAATTCAGCAACGATGAGGCGCCAATCTTCCAATTTCGATATCCCGTTTGCGAACGGTGACTTGGGTGGGGACATGGGGGAGTCCGATTCGGTACTCCAATCAATGTGATCCTCCGCCTATAAGTGATTGTGCTACAAGCGATATGCCCTTGCCCCACGACGAGAGTTGATCGGCGGGGAGGAATGAAGCGCCTGATGCGGTGTGCTCGTCAGTCGGATTTCCGAGGTATCGCTCGCGACCTTGAGGATCGATGAAGAAGATGAAGGACGAGTGGAGGGTGTCAACGTTGGGGCCCCGCGCCACCACGTCAATGCCGTAGTCGTGCCAGGCCACTTGCAGTGCTGGTAATGATCCGGTCAAAAAATGCCAAGTGGGAATCGTGTTGAGCTGGTGCTCTTGAGTGAAGGCGGCAACGTCTGCGACGCGAGCGTGATATTTGTTCACGTTGATTGCTAAGAAGATCACGTGGGGAGCAAGGGATCCCAAATCGTGGTAGGCGTCAACGAATTCTTGGGACACAATGGGGCAGATATCGGTGCAATGGGTGTCCATGAAATCAAGAACCACTACCCGTCCCTTAAAGGTGCTGAGCGACTCGTGATGACCAGCCTGATCGATGAGAGTGAATGGCGCGGCAGCCTTTGGCGGCACGGGCGACAAGGCCATCAAGTTCGCTAACGACGTGGAGACACTACTGGGAATACCACTAAGTCGAAGAAGTTGACTTGTCTGTCTCTGCTGAGAACGGTGGTTTATCGCGAATAGTGTGAAGACACCCGCCGCGACAACGAGAATGACGAGGGCGGTGAAAGTCACAGGACCCGGCCCATGACCACGAGGAGTGCGCTTCACTCCATCTGCGCTGATTTCGTTGCTTTGGTCAGTTGACGACATTGGAACTCTCTTTCGATCTAATGCTGGGCTTCCAAGGTGGCTACGAAATGGTCGAAACACCGAATGCCTCTTTCAGCGCCGCCCGGAGTGTCGTGTCGCTGAGTTGGCCAATGAAACGCCCCAGGACCTTGCCAGAGGGTGAAATGAATACGGTGGTTGGAAACCCAATGAGACCATAGCGAACGGCGAGAATCGCAGAAGGATCAGACACCGCCGGATAGGAGACGTGAACGTGTCGATAGAAGGCAAGTCCCGCAACCTGATTGTCATTGGAATCAATCCCGAGGAACTGGACCCTTCCCTTAAGTCCAGCGAACGCGCGCTCGAGAAGCGGCATCTCAGTCCGACACGGCACGCACCACGATGCCCAGAAGTTGAGGACGAGGTCCTTGCCGTGAAAGTTGCTTAACGAAAGTGTCCGTGATGGAGAAGCCAACTCATGGAGAGTAAAGTCATACGCCGGCCGATTGGTCCTCTCCACGAGGACTTTCGATCCGCTGGTTGAGGTGCTCGACACTGCTTGAAGAATCGCAACACCAACGAATGCCACCGTTACCACGACCGCGATGACCACGAGACGACGGGGAAGGCCAATCTTACGTACGGTGAGATTCGTTGGGGGCAAATTGGTCACGTCGGTGCCGGTGTTGTGCGCATCGGAATCAGTGTGGTCGCCGATTTCCATTACGAGCATCCCGGCACGATGCGGAAACTGAGATGCTCAATACTGTAGTGATTGAAATACCGATGAGTATGCCCAGTATGAGCACTCCGTATGAACAGACACTTGGTGATGCGTCCTAACTTCCACATCGGATGGGCCACGCCGGCGTTAGTGCGCTTCATCATCAGAAGGGCGGCCACCCATGTCGGGCGAAGATTCGCTGTAGTGGCCTGAGCCATGCCTCCCACGTGCCGGTGACGAAGAGTACACCCACACCCACCATGAGGGCTCCTCCAACAATCTCAATGTGTCGACCGTGGCGGCGCAGCCACTCGAAGGAACCTCGAGCTCGGTCAATGCCCAGGGCCAAGAGAATGAAGGGAATGCCCAGTCCGAGTGAGTACATGATCAGGAGCAGTGCGCCCCACACGACCGTGTTGGTGCCGGCAGCGGCCGCGAGGATGACTGCGAGAACCGGTCCAATGCACGGCGTCCATCCGGCGGCAAAGGCCACCCCCACACCAAACGCACCTCCGACGCCTCGTGGGAAACGACTCATATCGAAGCGCCGTTCTCTCATCAAGAAGGGGATGCGAACTAGACCCATCATCGAGAGGCCGAGGACGATTATCCCGACACCCATTATTCGAACGATCGTTGGTAGGAGTCGAAGGAAGTAGAAGCCCAAGAATGCGGACGCAACCCCCAGAATGGTGAAGATCAAAGTGAAGCCTGCAACGAAGGCGAGCGATGCTTTGAGCGTGGTCCGGCGAGAATCTCGACTAGTCAACTCTGAAGTCGGGAGTGCCGAAATATACGAGACGTAGCCCGGGAGTAGCGGCAGACAGCACGGTGAACTAAAGGAAATCACACCAGCCCCCAGGGCTAGAAACGGGAGCAGATATTTCGGCACTAACTATTCACTGTAGTAACTCGAGACGCTCCGCGCCAGACAGTATGTATCCCTAACCGGCGAATTACTGAAGCCCGCTATCCTCGAGCGCAATTGTGCAACATGCTCAACAGGCAGTATCCGCCATGGCCAATCTGACTTAGGCCAAAGAATGCCCCAGTGCTGAGCGCCGTAAGAGAAAGTATGACAGCGGCCCACGATCCCAGCGATCCGCTAGTGGCCGTTTCGCGGTCCATCGCGTCCAAGCGATGGGTGAGTCCAGCGAGTGACGAGAATGACGCCAAGGCTGGTGAATCTGCTCCCAGGGCGAGTCGAACGAGAGCGGACTGTAGGACCGACCGTGGTTGACGTGACTGGTACACGCTGGACTCATCGGCACTTCGTTCAATGGCGAGACGAAGCTCTTGGGTTGCTAGGCGCACGGGTGGCCATAACCAGAACATACTCTCCACGACGAGTGCCGTCGCCAGATACCTCCCGTGGCCAAAATTGATGTGGGCCCTCTCGTGGGCCCGCACCACATCGACCTGATCCGGCGACAGCGTCGCAAGTAAACCCGTCGTCACTACAATTTGCGATGATCTCAAGCCTCTCCGAGGGACGCTGAAGGCCCTAGGGAGAGTGCTATCGATAACGACCGACTCGACATTGTTGTCGAGATTGATGTGTTCTCCCATTCCAGGTTCTACCCACGCACGGCGGACCACGCGCCGGTATCTAGCAATTGATCGAAGTCCGAGGGCGAGTGAGAGTGGTACCAGCGAGAGCGCCACGAACGAGATCGGCGAGTAGGCCTGAGAGAATTGACCGAACATCAATTGA
>JABBNY010000261.1 GCA_019352095.1 Acidobacteriota bacterium | reverse complement strand
CCGCTCACGACGTCGGATCGTCCGCCTCCTCGACGGCTGGCCCACGACCGACGTCCTGCTCAACGCCTATCAGCGCATCGCTCTTCTCACCTGAGCGAATCATCTCCCTTCAGTGCAGCCACGATGGACTAGCGCTGCCCCAACACGCCTCTCGAGTCATTTTGCATGGTCGAAAATCGCGTTGAGAAACCTACGGGACCCACGACCGTGACCCGATCGGACCCGGGGCACCTTTGGCGATGAGAAAAGCCAAAATCAGCTCGATCTCAAATCACTCGTGAACTATCGGGGTTAGTTACTCTGACCTTCCCTACTCCGGCAACAAAAAGGGTCTGGTTGGCTACGCGTTCATTGGAGGACGCACGCTCTTCTTGTTCATTATGGACTCTGCCGCCACGGCCAATCTTCCAGCATTGCCTGGTGACGTGAGTGGGATCGGTCGCAACGCATTCACCGAACTAGTTATCGGTGCAGCTGTCTCTCTTTACCAAAGCGGAAGTTCGGAGCTGGCGTTGCGCTTCGCTTATTGGTCTCGCATGGACCGGAATGAAGTCTTCGCATCGATATTGCGCGAGGTCGTACGTCGCAACCCTGGAATGACACTGTGGGCCGGAACCGAGCAGGTTGAACTCCATACGGCGTCTTCACACCTCATAGTGGGAGTGAAAAGTGGCGAGAGCAACTCACAGATTACGACTCTCATGGAATCGACCTTCATCGGCTGTAACTCGCGCTGCGAGTCATATCTAGAGACCGCCTACGCGCTTGCGCTCTTGAGCGCAACGTCTAGCCGATGGATGAGGATGCCGAGCCCTGACGCCACAAGCAGGAGGACGCCCACGGGCGTCGAGACCATGGTGAGCATCGCGGTCGAGACAAGCACGACGCCTGCCAGCGCGACCTTGTCATGGCTCATGATGCTTAGCGCATCGTGAGTTGGGTCCGTGGCCACCGGCTTCTCGTTTGTCATCGGTGTCGTGAATTCGCTCATTCTGGTCCTTTCGTGCTGTCCACCAAAGACCATGCGGCACATTTCGCCGTGCCCGCGAGAGACGAGAACAAATCGTGCTCAACCAGAGGCGAGAGCACACCAACCGCCTCTGGTTGAGCACGAGAACCTAGGCGGCCTCGTTGGCCTTCCACTTGCCCGATTTGGTGAACAGGTTGCCGAACGCGGAGATGGCCTCCGCAGGGACCTGTGCGCCCTTGGGCGGGTCTTGGAGCAACATCCGCGCTCCCGAGTATCCGAGGTCTGGACGGCCAGAAGTAGCGCAAGCGACGATGGCGTTGACTGCCTTCTCCCACGTCGTCGCGTCACCGCGCATCTTGGCGATGGCGACGAGAGACGCGACGAGCGCGAAGATGCGGTCGGGGCGACTCGTCCAGTCCACGATGCTCGGGTCTGCCAGCACGTCTTCGGGGTCGTAGAGGTCGGACGAGAGCGACCACGCGACGAATTCCAGCGCGGCGGCTTCTCCAACGAGTCCGGTGAGGACGAGAAGCGTGGCCTCTTCGTCATCGGTACGGAGTTCACTCAATACAGATGCGACGTTGGTCCATGAACGAGGGCTAGGCCAGCCGGGACCGGACTGGTGAGGGTCGGCAGGGACGACGATTGTCAGGTCCGGGCGATGCTTCAAGAAGGCCATCACCATCGACTTGGCGCGAATCTTGAATGACTCCGAGCCGTCGTTCAACATGGCCTCCATCGACGGTGCGTCGGTGAAGGCGAAGTCACTGATGAATCCCTCGACCCACGCGCTGGAGTCGAACACCCAATCGAGGTGCAACAGGCGGTTCGCCACCGGCGCGGCCAAGTCCCATCCATCGACGGCGATTTCGGGCGGGTTGGCCGCGGCGACCATCGCGACGCTGTCGGGGAGTTGCAATTCGCCAACGATGCGCTCTTGAAGGATGCGGAGCATGACGCGCTGAACGCTCGGGCTACAGGTCGTCAGTTCGTCGAGGAATAGCAGACCCTTGTCGGCGGCGGCGAGACGGCGCGCCCACGCAAGGTCGGAGTAGACGGTCTGACCGTCAACTTCGACGGGGAAACCCATGAAGTCGCTCGGCTCACGGTTCGATCCGACGATGGACTCCACGTGGAAGCCCCATGACTCGCCCCATGAATTGATGGTGGCCGTCTTTCCGGTGCCGGGGACTCCCCATAGGAGCGTTGGTACGTTGGCTCGAATGGCCGCGGCCAAGGCTCGTGCAGTTGGTGTTGATGTGTGTGTGCTCATGGCAACACAGTGCCCCGACGGAACAAAATCTGGACCAAGAGGGATTCAACTTGCGCCGCGCTTCGTCGGAATTCGTAACGACGTTATGGTTGCGGAACCGAGAAATCTATGCGAACATTCGATTTTGCTGTACGCCGGTCGTTTATAGATGTTGAAGGAAGTGGAGTATCCCGACTTGCCGATGAGGGTGGAAACGAAAAGATGGCGTAGGAGGCTAACAATGAAAGGTCTTGCCATCGAAGTTCGGAATGAAGAAGTCAAGAGCAGATCTGCGCGGCGGATCTTCACCTCAAGATTCGTCACTCGCGTCGCGGTTACCATAAGTGCGGTTGCGAGTTTGCTGCTGGCACCGATGGCTGCGGGAGCCGCTGGTGCCAGCATCTTGGGTCCAGGGACCCCGGTGCCGGGCGTCATCGTCGGCGGCGGCGGCGGATGGTACTCAGACACGGTCTACGGAGACTGCGGCACCTCAACAATCTCAGCTATGCCGGACGGTACTCCCGGAGGCTGGAAGGCCTTCGCCTCCCTCGACTCAACAATGGGGACAATCCTCTTCGGTGAGGTGACGATGACATGGGGCGGCTCGGGTGGTTCAGGTACATTCTTATTCAACGCTCATGGTGGCGCCAATTGGACGAGCACGATTGTCTCCGGCCACGTCTCGCCCGGTGCCACGGTGGGAATTACCCTCTCTGGTTTGATCACAGTTTCTGGCAGCAGTAGCGAGTGCGAGATCGGCGGACCCGCCGTCAGTTTCAGGACCAACTCGTAGCGACCCGAGACGGCGAGAGAGGCTTGGGTCGGTGAGACGAGTTCAGATGACGGAGTCGTCCTTTGGAAAGACTAATTTCGAGAGCGACTGGCTCTTGATTGAAAAAGCCATTCGTGACTCAGGTGCGAAGGTCTACGGCCTTGCCGATCCACTGTCGCTACCAACGACTCTGGGAACGGTGACGTTCGATGAGGCGATTTCGTCTGACTCCCTAGCCGCCATCGAACTCATCTACGGAGATATCAGTGACTCGCAGTCGCCGCGCGTCTCGGTCACAACCATTTGGAACCTGTCGCTTCGAACCGTCGGGAACGCCGACCGTATCGACCCCGACCCCACCGCCCTGCACGCCCTGTTCCTCACCATGGGCTTCGCACCGGTC
>JABBNY010000260.1 GCA_019352095.1 Acidobacteriota bacterium | reverse complement strand
AATCTACTGGGTTTCCGGGGAGGAAGATGCGCCCCATAGTTCGGTTTAGGAAACCATCGCTCTATCCATACTGAGCTACGGGAGCATCACCCCTCGCTCCATACTTGCTCCAATCTTTGGAACATCCGAAATGTTGCACTGGGCTTCCTCAATCTTACATGCGCATGAGTATTCCGGCGAATTCGCACAGTGAGTCCGGAGTTTTCGCACACCTCTAATCGGAGGCCGCTTGCCGGCCGACGCTCGAGCTGTTGTAAGCCCCGTTACTCATCTCCTCTCGTTGCTCGTTTCTGGTGTGGTGGACGTCTCGGAGCCTAGCTTTTGAGTGGCTCTTAGGCGTCGTGCTCCTTGACCTCAATCGAGTTGCGTCGCTGGCGCATCACTGGTTCGCATGGAGTCGCCCTTCAGTTCGATGCGGTGCAAGTTGTGGCTGAGACGATCAAGGATCGCGTCAGCGAGTGTTTCGTCACCCATCGCTTCATGCCAGTGAGCAACGGGTAGTTGGCTCGTGATGATGGTGGAACGTCGTCCCGTTCTGTCTTCGATGACTTCCAACGTGTCGGCCGCTTGATCGGGTGATAGCGAACGAATGAGAAAATCATCGATTAGCAAAACATCAGTTCGGGCCCACGATGACATGAGCTTGGCGAGTCGGCCGTCGGCGCGCGCGATGACGAGGTCGTCGAGCATTCGTGGAGCGCGCAAGTAGAGCGCCGAGTAACCGTGTCGGATGGCGGCGTTGGCCAGAGCGCAACCGAGGAAGGTCTTGCCCACTCCGGTGGGTCCGACGATTGCGACACTGTGATGATGTTGCACCCACGACGACTGTGCCAATGAGAGAACCTGACTTCGCTCGAGGCCTCGCGAGGACGCGTAGTCGACGTCCTCGATCACCGCGTTGTTGCGTAGCTTGGACAACTTGAGTAGTCGAGTGAGTCGTCGGTTGTCGCGTTCCTCGATCTCTCGTTCCACCAACATGGCCAGTCGGTCTTCGAAGCTGAGCGCTTGGTAGCTGGCACTGCGGCGCTGTTCTTCGAGGGCGCTCGCCATGCCCTCGAGTCGCAGCGTTAGCAGTTGGTCCGTGGTCTGAGTGTGCAGCATGGTGGATCTCTCTTTCATTGGTAGTAATCCGCGCCCCGCACGAACTCGTGGTGGGGGTGGGTCCGAGGTGACGGTGGTGTCTCCAGCGGCTTCTGGTCGAGTCCCTTCTTCAAGATGGACTCGACCGTTCGATAGGTGTGTGAGTGAATGGCCAGTGCTCGCTCACTCGCGCTCTCCAGGCGTGAGGCTCCGTACTTCGTGCCCAGGCGCATGATGCCCAGACACGTCCGGTATCCCTGCTCGGGGTGGGGTCGCTCGGCCATGATGCGCGTCGTGAGCTCGGCGGTCTGCGGGCCGGTCTTCTTGGCCCAGGCCACGAGGCGCTCGGGCGTCCACTCGAGGTGGCGCCGGTGCGCGTCGGGCATGTGGGTGGGGATAGTGGAGTAGCCAAAACGCTGATAACTACGCGGATGTGAGGCCACGCGCTGTCCCTTGTGAAAGACCTCGACCGTGGTGGATCCGACGCGGATCTCTACCTGCTCTGCGGCCAGTCGATAGGGCACTGAGTAGAAGTGCCGATCGGCTCGGACCTCGACGTGGTAACCAAGGCCGACCTTCGCCTTCTTCCACGTGGCGAAGTCGTAGGGGTGCTGCGGTAGTGCCCGAAGGGCGGGGCGGTCGATCTCTTCGAACACCGAACGTCGTGATCCATCGAGCACCTTGAAGGGTTTGTTGTTCACTCGCTCGAGTAGTTGTGCGACGACGACGTTGGCCTCGTCAATTGACGTGAAGCGGTGATTGCGCAGGGCCGCGAGAATCCATCGGCTCACTATGAGCACGCTGCCCTCGGCCTTGGCTTTGTCCTTGGGCTTGCGCGACCTCGCCGGCAGAATTACGGTGCCGTAGTGTTCGCCCATCTCCTGGTAGGTCGCGTTCACGAGTGGTTCGTAGCGGTGCGTTGTGGTGACGCCGGATTTCAAATTATCGGGCACCACGAGTGCCGGCACACCCCCGTAGTAGGCGAAGGCGTGCTCGTGTGACGAAGTCCAGTGAACCAGTTCTTGGCTCGGTGAGACCTCGGCGTAGATGAGTGATGAGACGCCAATCGCCGAGACGAAGACTTGCGCGTTCATCACCACGTTCTCGAGCGCCTCGTCCCAGATCGGCAACGTGGAACCCGCGTAGTCGACCCACATTCGCTCGCCCGCCTTGTGGGTGAAACGCATCGACACGTCGACCTTCTTGGCGAAGGTTCGATAGAGAGAGCAGAACTGGGAGTAGCCGTAACCATCGGGGTGACGCTCTCGGTACTCTTCGAACAGCAGCATCAACGTCACGTGCTTGCGCGCCAACTCCAGGTGCACTTTGGCCCAGTCGGGTAACGCACGCGGCACACTGGTCGCGGGGACCCTGGGAAACAAGAGCGCCTCGAGCGCGTCGTCATTCACGTCGTCGGGCAACGGCCACGTGGTGAAACCGGCGCGCTTCGCGCGTCGAACGTAGTCGCCCAAGGCCGATGGTGACACGCCGAGTGAGGCACCAATTTGGCGCAGACTCAGTCCTTCGTGAAGCGATAGTCGTAAGACTTCTCTGATTTGTCGCATGGTGATATGGGGTCTTGGCAACGGGTTCTCCTCGAACGGATATGTCGAAGAAATCTTGGTTGCCACAGCCCTCGCGCTGACGTCAAATGACCCTTAGCTGAGCTGTGCGAAAACGATCGGAATCACTGTGCGAAAACCTCGGAATCGCTGTGCGAATTGAATCGGAATCACTGTGCGAATTCGGCCGGAATACGCAAACTATCACAATGATTACCGCCCACACGACGAAGTTGATCGCAAGATCTCAATACCTCTCACGATCTTCCCTTCAAGGACAAACGTGGCGAGAACGGTCACTCTACGTAGGAATCGACAGCCCGTCACTGCGCAAGATTGTCGGCACTTTCGTCCACAGACGCAGCGGAATCGCTTTAATCGAGTTGCGGCAATATGTGAATCGACGAAATGTCATGTTGCCTCTCCCCAAGTCCAGATTGGGTCAGTGGGCGAGTGCGGTAGTGACAAGTTCACCGATGTTGCCGCCCCACCAATGCGTGCCGCCGATAATGGTGCGTAGGGTCACGCTGCCTCCATTAGCGCACCGGGAGTAGCGCGTCAGGGTGATACCCGGTGCTGAACTCGTACTTGGATTGGCATCACATCTGTCTAATTGGGCCCAGCGGGCCGCTGAATCCAATGCTGACAACACTGATACGGGTCCATGATCCCCTTGGAAGACGCCGCCGCCATAGGGGATTGACGAGTCAGCCGTGCCGTGAATCTCGTAGACGTTGATGGGGCGCGAAGGCGTGCAGTCGGGGCTGACGGCGCTGGGGATCCCACT